>JAEDMA010000034.1 GCA_016295005.1 Christensenellaceae bacterium | reverse complement strand
AAAACCTTATCAAAATAAAACAGGTAAGGCAATCGAAAGACAGATAAATTTTTCACACTATAAAAACGCCCGGGCGGAAAAAAGGCGTCTTCAAAATTCATGCGAAAAAATCCGAAAAAGTACGTTAAAATTAAAAAGATACTTTATTAGCCATAAGTTTCCCGAATTTTCCGAATAACAATAAAAACCGAGAAAAAACGCCCTGATTTTTTTGCAATCGACAAAATCGCTCATTTTGTACAAAAATCGACAAATATTTTTTTATAAATCTATTTTTTTGTACAAAAATCTCTTGATTATTCGTTTAATTATGCTATTATATATATAAGGTTATACAAAACTTATATAACCTAAAAAATTTATGAAAAGGGTAAAGTTAATTGATGAAAAAGACGGTATTTTTATTGCAGGACACTAAAGAATCTAACGAAGAGTTAGAAAGATTGTTTTTAGAAAGCGACGAGTTCGATGTCGTAGGGAGCGCCACCGACGGGATATCGGGAATATCCATGATTTCCGAAAAACGTCCGCAGTACGTTGTAAGCGAAATCATTTTATCGGGGTACGACGGAATTTGCGTTATGGAGAAAATATCTTCGCTGGGGATAAATTCTTCGTTTATTTTCTTATCTTCTTTATGCAGAGAAGAAATCGTTTCGAAGGTTATGCGAATGGGCGCGAAATATTTTATGGTTAAGCCTTATAACTTCGAATTGCTTAAAAAACGCATTTCAGAAATCGACGGAGGTAAAGAAGTGTCGGGCAGCGAAAGGGAATACATTCCTACGGTAAAAAGACAGTCCATCGACGAGAAAATAAGCAGAATCTTTATAAACGTAGGAATTCCGCCCCATATCAAAGGTTATTACTTTTTAAGAGAAGGGGTTAAAATGGCGGTTGACGATCCCGAAATCATCAACAACATTACCAAGAAACTCTACCCTATGATAGGCGAAAGATACAAGACCACGGCAAGTAAAGTCGAAAGAGCGATAAGGCACGCTATCGAAGTTGCCTGGAACAGGGGAAGAATAGACAGTATAAATTCCATTTTAGGAGTAAGAGCGTACGTCGGAGCGGAAAAACCGACCAACGGCGAATTTATAGCGTTAATCGCAGATAAAATGTTGCTCGAAAAAGCGTAAGAAATAGTAAAAGCGTAAGGAATAGTAAAAACGCCGCCCGTCCGAAATATCGAACGGGCGGTTTTTATATTAAAAACAAATTATAAAAAGGGGCATTATTTGCTTAACCGAAATTACGGGGCAAGCGGCAATTATTATCGTCGGCAGCGTAGTTAAACGAGGTAAACGGCGGTAATTAAAGGTAGCGAATTATATTGCGTAGGTGGCGGTTATATCCCGTGGCTATATCCCGTCGGGCGTCAAAATTATTAATATCCGCCGAACTTAAAAATCTTTTAACCGAAATTTATCGAATAAGCGCCGCAAAAACAACTGTGGAGAAGCCAAACTATGCCGTAAAACGCCGTAAAACCGTACCGCTTTACGAAAACTTTACATTTACTTTACCAAAGTATGATTGTTTCTCTTAAAGGAAAATATTAAAATACAATCAGAAAAAGAAAACAGGAGATGAAAAGAAATGAAAAAGTTAGTTAAAGCAATCGTTGCGATTATTGCGGTTGCGGCAATGCTTACGATGACGGCGTGCGGTGCGTCGTTCGACGCGAACAAGAACGTTACGGTAGTTACCCGTGGAGACGGAAGCGGCACGAAGAGCGCGTTTATGGAAATAATCGGACTTAAAGGCAAAAAAGATATTGCGGGCGCGATAATCGCGGCGGACACGGCGGCTGTTTTAGTAGAAGTTAAAGGCAACCCCCACGCAATCGCGTATGACAGTTTAGGTTATTGTACCGACGAAGTTAAAAAACTTAAAGTAAACGGCGTCGAAGCGACCGTCGAAAACATTAAAAACGGCAGTTACAAAATTTCCCGTCCGCTTTCGGTGGTTTATAAAGAAGGGAACATGACGGGCGTAAACAAAGCGTTTTACGATTTTCTTCTCAGCAAAAACGCGCAGGAAATAATCTCGGCGAACGGTTACGTTACCAACGTGGAAAACCCTGCGGATTACGTTAAAACAGACTTAAGCGGCGCGGTTGCGATTTCGGGAAGCACCTCTTTCTATCCTTTGATGACCGAACTTGCAAAAGCGTTTGAAAACGTTGAAAAAAGCATCACGGTAACCGTAAAAGGCGGCGGTTCCGGAACGGGTTACAAAGACGCGGAAAACGGAATATCGGCGTTCGGTATGATTTCCGAAGTTTTCACTCAGAGCAAAGCCGAATCCTGCACCTATCACACCGCGGCGTTAGACGGTATAGCGGTTATCGTAAATAAAGCGAACACAATGGAAAGCATAACCATGGAACAGCTTAAAAACATTTACGACGTAGACGCAGGCGAAAACGCGGTTAAAACCTGGAAACAACTCGGAGCGTAAGATGAACTCTTATTCGTTAGGGAAACATAAGGAAAGGGCGGTTAAAGGGGCGTTTGTTTTCTGTGCCGCCTTTTCCATTATCGCGCTTTTGATAATAACGGCGTTTCTGTTTATCAGCGGCGCGCCGTTCATAGTAAAAACGGGGGTTTTCAAATTCCTTTTCGGAACTAACTGGGATACGGTTTCGGAAACCCCCTCTTACGGAATATTCCCGATGATTCTGTCGAGTTTATACGTTACCGCGCTTTCGGTGCTTATCGGCGTAACGATAGGTTTGTTTACCGCAATCGCGTTATACAAATTTCTGCCGAAAAAAGCCGTTCCCGTAATACGTCAGACGGTAAACCTTTTAGCCGGTATTCCGTCGGTAATATTCGGGTTGTTCGGATTAAAAATCATAGTACCGTTTTTAAGAGATTATATTTCCCCGACGGGCGTGGGTTACGGCATTTTCGCTTCTTCGCTCGTTTTGGGAATTATGATTCTTCCGACGATAGTGAGTATCTGTCTCGACAGTTTAGAAAGCGTACCAAAAGAATATTACGAAGGGGCGCTGGCTCTCGGGGCGACCAACGAACAAGCGACGTTTAAGGTAATGCTTCCCGCGGCAAAAAGCGGCGTTCTTGCGGGCGTGGTTCTTGCGGTCGGCAGAGCGATAGGAGAAACCATGGCGGTTATAATGGTAATAGGCGGCAGCACGGACATGCCCACGAGTTTATTTCAGAGCGTGAGAACTCTTACCGCAAACATAGCGATGGGCGCGATGGACCTTACGGGCGATTCATTTACCGCTCTGATTTCCACGGGCGTGGTGCTGTTCGTGTTTACTCTTTTGCTGAACGTAAGTTTTTCTCTTCTTAAAAAGGAAAAGAAAGAGAAAGCGGAGAAGAAAAAATGAAAAGATTGATTTCGGACAAAAAAGTTTGCTATTCTCTGAAAATTTTCAGTTATATTTCCACGGCGATAGCGATAATTGCTCTTATCGCAATTATCGGGTACGTTCTTATAAACGGCGTCGGTAAAATAAATCTGACTCTGCTTTTCGGCGACGGCAAATCTTCCCCGTCCATACTTCCGGCGCTCGTCGGCACCCTTTCGCTTATAGTCATCGCGTTAGGTTTTTCCATTCCGTTGGGAATAGGCTGCGCAGTGTTTTTGACCGAATACACCGATAACAAGAGCAAATTCGTGAAGTTTATAAGAATATCCACCGAAACGCTCGCGGGGATTCCGAGTATAGTTTACGGACTTTTCGGTTACCTTATATTCGTAGACCTGCTTAACATGGGGTATTCGTTGTTAGGCGGCGGAATAACCCTTTCCATAATGATTCTGCCCGTAATAGTGCGTTCTACCGAAGAGAGTCTGCTTTCCGTTCCGCAAGGGTTAAGAGAAGGGTCTTACGCTTTGGGAGCAGGGAAAGTAAGGACGATATTTAAGGTAGTTCTTCCGTCGTGCGCGGGGGGAATAGTCACGGCGATAATTCTTGCCGCCGGCAGAGTTATTTCCGAAAGCGCGGTTTTAATACTGACGGTCGGCATGGTCGTGGATAAAATGCCCGTTTCGCTTTTATCGCCCGGCACAAGCCTTGCTCTCGACATTTATTATTTCGGAAGTTTCGGTTATCCCGAAGAAGCCGCCGCTACGAGCGTCGTGCTGATGATTCTGGTTTTCGGCATAAACCTTTTAGCGATTTTCGTCGGGAAAATCATTAAAAGAAAAACAGGAGAAAAATAATGGAAAACACTAACGTAAGCGTTAAAGATTGTAATTTATATTACGGAGATTTTCACGCGCTGAAAAACATAAATATAGAAATACCCGAAAAGGCGGTAACGGCGCTGATAGGTCCGTCGGGTTGCGGTAAATCCACCTTCTTAAAAACGCTTAACAGAATGAACGACCTGGTGGACGGCTGCAAAATCACGGGAGATTTTAAGATAGGAGACACCGACATTTACGCCAAAACCACCGATATTAATCTTTTAAGAAAGAAAGTCGGTATGGTTTTCCAAAAACCTAACCCTTTCCCGATGAGCGTGTACGATAACGTGGCTTTCGCGCCGAGAACTTTCGGAGTAAAAAATAAAGTCGAACTCGATTCGATTGTGGAAACGTCGTTAAAAAAAGCGGGTATATGGGACGAACTTAAAGACAGGCTCAAAAAAAGCGCGTTGGGTTTAAGCGGCGGACAGCAACAACGTCTTTGCATCGCGAGAGCGCTTGCCGCCAACCCCGAAATTCTTTTAATGGACGAACCGACCAGCGCGCTCGACCCCGTTTCCACGGGTAAAATAGAAGAACTTATCGAAGAACTTAAAAAGGATTTAACGGTAATAATCGTCACGCACAATATGCAGCAGGCGACGAGAATCGCCGATTACACGGCGTTTTTCCTGCTCGGCGAAATAATAGAATTCGGCAAAACGGAAAAAGTGTTCGGCACGCCGTCCGATAAGCGTACCGAGAATTATATCACCGGAAGATTCGGTTAATAAAAACTTGAAAAAAGGAGAGCGAGAGTATATAATGAGTATAAGAAACAAGTACGAAAAAGAATTGACGTTGGTTTTCGATAAACTTATAAAAATGTGCCACGATACCGAACTTGCCATAGAAAAGTCGGTAAAAGCCTTGAAATCAAGAGATTTTTCTCTTGCGAAAGAAGTAATCGCGGAAGATAAAACCATCGACAACGAAGAAAGAGATATCGAACAGGACTGCCTTAAAATTCTGCTTATGGAACACCCCGTCGCCGGCGATTTCCGCGACGTTTCGGCAACCCTTAAAATGATTACCGATTTAGAGCGTATAGCGGATCAGGCGTCGGATATTTCGGAAATATCGTTGCAGTTCGGCGAAGAAAAGTTCATAAAAGAGCCTTTCCACATAGAAATGATGAGTAAATTAGTCATATCTATGGTAAAAGACGGCGTTAAAAGTTTTATAAACAAAGACGCGGAAGCGGCGAAAGAACTCGACAAAAGGGACGACCGCGTAGACGAACTTTTCTGTACGATTAAAAAAGATCTGATAGAACTTATAAAAGCCGATTCCGATAACGCCGACCAGGCAATTCTTTTTATGATGATTGCAAAATATCTCGAAAGAATAGGCGACCACGCCGTAAATATCGGCGAGTGGACGGAATACGCCGTTTCGGGATACCATAAACCCGGTTGACAGGAGTTATAAATGAAACTTATTTACGCAGTAGACGACGAAGAATCCATACGCGACGTGTATTCCTACGCTTTAAGCGGCGCGGAATTTCAGGTTAAATGCTTCAGTTGCTCCGAAGAATTGTTTTCGGCGCTGAAAGAAAGAATTCCCGACCTGTTGCTGTTAGACGTAATGCTTGACGGCGTGGACGGCTACGGGATTCTCGGAAAAATAAGAAGCGATTCTTCTACCGAAAATCTGCCCGTAATTATGGTTTCGGCAAAAACCACCGAGATAGACAGAGTAAAGGGATTAAATCTCGGCGCGGACGATTATCTTTGTAAACCTTTCGGCGTCTTGGAACTCGTTGCCAGAATAAACGCCAAACTACGCAAATCGGAAGGAAAGAAAGATAAAATAACTTATAAAGACGTTTCAATGGACGAATCTACCCGAACGGTCACCGTTTGCGGAAAAGAAACGCCGCTTACCCTTAAACAGTACGAATTGTTGAAAATTCTTCTTCTGAATTCGGAAAAAGTAGTTAAAAGAGATACCCTTTTAGACAAAGTCTGGGGAGAAAACTACGGCGAAACGAGAACCTTGGATATTCATATAGGAGACCTTCGAAAACTTCTTGCGGGGGCGGAAACGCAAATCGCTACCGTAAGGGGCGTGGGATATATGTTAAAATGAAAAATAAAATCGTAATTTTTAATATTATAATAATAGCCCTTTCGCTTATAGCGGTATTCGCATCGGGCATTTCGATAAATAAAAATTCTCATTACGAAGAAGCGGAGAAGGAAATAATAAGACTCACGGAAATTTACGCCGCTAATTACGACGATAAAATCACCGAAAACGTGCCGAAAGGTATAAGAGTAACCGTTATCGACGATACTTTTAAGGTAATCGCCGATAGCGAAGACGACTCCGTCGTGGGGTCTTTCCATACTAACAGAGAAGAAATAGAAAAAGCCCTTTCAGGTACGCCCGAAGTTATTAAAAGATACAGCAGTTCGCTTAAAAAAGATTTGGTTTATTACGCGTTGAAAGTAAACACCGGATCGTCTTACGTGTTCGTCCGCGTGGCGATACCCGTAGAGAGCGTAAACGAATATACGACGAAAACCGTTCCCATAATGATTTTGGTCCTTGCGGCGGCGCTCGTAATCTCCTTTGCGGCAAGCATTTTTGCGACCAACGAACTCATTAAACCTATAAAAAGCATTAAATACGGGTTAATGTCGGTAAACGAAGGAAACTTTGAGAAAATCAACGCGGATTCTTATGATAAAGAAGTAAACGACGTGATTTCCGAGATAAACGGAATAGGAGAAAAACTTCAGAGCAGCATAAAAAAAGAAAGCGACGACAGAAATAAACTCGATTATATATTAAACAACGTTTCGGACGGAATAATCGTTATTTCCGAAGATAAAACAATAAACCTGATAAATAACGTCGCCAAAGAAATTTTCGGAATTTCCGTAGCGGAAGGCAAAAATTATTCCGTTTTAACGGAAAACGCCGCATTCAACGATTCGGTAAGCGAATTCCTTAAAGACGGTAAAAACGGTTGTTTCCAGACGGAAATCGACGGCAAGTATTATATGGTATCCCTTAAAAATCTGGAAAAGGGATTTAAAATCGTCGTGCTTTCCGACGTGACGGCAATGAAAAACGGCGAAGTTATGAGAAGCGAATTTTTCGCCAACGCTTCGCACGAACTGAAAACGCCGCTCACCGCGATAAAAGGGTTTAACGAGATAATTTCGTTAAAGACGAAAGAAGAAGAAACGAAAGAACTTTCCTTTAAAATCGACGGGCAGATAACGAGACTCATAAACCTTATAAACGATATGCTTAAACTTTCCGAACTGGAAGCGGAAAAAGAACCCGTCAAAGAAAAGGTAGACTTAGTAAAAGTCGCCGCGGAAGTAAAAGAAAATCTTTCGGCTCTTTCGGATAAAAAAGACATAACGGTTACCGTCGAAGGCGAAGGAACCGTGGAAATGGAAAAAGAACACGCCGAGGAACTCGTTAAAAATCTTATGGAAAACGCCGTAAGATACAATAACAACGGGGGATACGTCAAAGCGACGGTGAAAAGTTACGGCGGCAAAGTGATTTTCACGGTGGAAGACAACGGCATAGGCATAGAAGAAAAAGACCTTAACCGTATTTTCGAAAGGTTTTACAGGGTGAATAAATCCCGTTCGAGAGAAACGGGCGGCACGGGTTTAGGATTATCTATCGTAAAGCACGTTTGCTCGCTTTACTCTGCCGATCTGGAAATTAAGTCCGGACTCGGCGCGGGAACGACTATAAAGGTAATTTTTAACGGTTGATGGAAAAAAACAGGGTATATTTTGTAATCGATATGAAATCCTTTTTCGCGTCGGTAGAATGCGCGGAAAGGGGGCTTGACGCGATGACCACGCGTTTAGTAGTAGCAGACGAAAACCGCACGGACAAAACCATTTGTCTTGCGGTTTCTCCCGCTTTAAAGGCTTTAGGGGTTAAAAACAGGTGCAGACTGTTCGAAATACCCAAAAATATCGATTATATTGTCGCAAAACCGCGTATGAAAAAGTATATAGAGTACGCCGCGGAAATTTACGGGATATACCTTAAATATATCGATAAAAGCGATATCCACGTTTATTCTATAGACGAAAGTTTCATCGACGCCACCGATTACCTTAAAATAATGAATATGCGGGCGAAAGAGTTCGTAAAAATGCTTATGGACGAAATAAACGAAAAGTTGCACATTCCGTCCAGCGCGGGGATAGGAACGAATCTTTATCTCGCCAAAATAGCGTTAGACCTTACGGCGAAAAAATCGCCCGATAAAATAGGTTGGCTTACCGAAGAAAAGTTTATAAAAGAACTGTGGAATCACCGCCCCATAACCGATTTCTGGCAAATTTCCACGGGTACGGAAGAACGGCTTAAAAAGTTCGGCGTAACCGATATGAAGGGCATTACCGAAACGGACGAAAACCTTTTATATAAAGAATTCGGCAAAAACGCGGAAATTTTAATCGATCACGCGTGGGGCAGAGAATCCTGCCTTATGCAAGACATAAAAAATTATAAAAGAAAATCGCACAGCATATCTTCTTCGCAGATTCTTCCTTGCAATTACGAGTTTAAGGACGCGAAAGTCGTCTTAAAAGAAATGATAGAAGAAGGCTGTTATAGATTAGTAAAGGAAAACGCCACGACCGACCTTATTCATATTTATATAGGGTACGGGGATTTACGCGGCGACGGGGAAAAGGGAACGGTGCATATAGGTTCGCAAACCAACCTGTATTCAAAAATAGCGGTAAAAGCCGAAGAATTTTTCGATAACAACGTCGATAAGTTCAGACCGATAAGAAGAATCGGGTACGATTTTGCCGAACTTTATTCGGGAAGCGTGGTAAGTTTCGATTTTTTCACCGATTTTAAGCGGGAAGAAAAGGAAGCGGAACTTACGAAAAGCGTTATGGGTATAAAAGAAAAGTACGGAAAAAACGCCATACTACGTGGCAGAGATTACGGCGAAAAAGCCACCGCAAGGGAAAGAAACAAGATGATAGGGGGTCATAACGGTGAGATCGAAGATGCCGAGAATTGAACGAGCGGCGCAGTTCGCCCCGTTCGATGCTCTTAAAGGGCTTCACGAAGCGTTAAGGGCGAAAGAAGCCGAACTTGAAAAAACCGATAAAAAAGAAGTTACCGAAGACCGTGCGAAAGAGATTTCGGCAATTTTATGCGAAATAAAAAAGGGTGACGAAACGGAAACGGTATTTTATCGCAAAGATAAGTATTTTAAGGCGGCGGGTAAAACGGCCGTCGATTTTAGCAAAGGGATAATCTCGGTAACCGATTCGCACGGAAAAAAAGAAGATATACCCGTAGAAGATATTTACGATATAAAAATAGTAAAAAAAATTTAAAATAGTGTAAAAACGGTATTAAAAACAGTTTACAAATTGCGTTTAGGTGGATATAATATAGCAGCATAAAGCAAAAGTAACTTTTTTGCTTTCGGCAAAATATATATATGATACGCTAAATGGAGATAGAATATGCCGGGTGATTATATCAAATGCCCCAGATGCGATCTCAACTGGATCAAAAGAGGCGAAGAATATTGCGACGTATGCAAAGCAGAACTTAAAAAAGGTCCGCAACTCGTTTTCGCAGTAGATGACGACGACGATCAAGAAGAGGAGATGATTTTGTGCCCCGTTTGCCGCCAAAACTATATCAAACCGGGCGAGCAGATGTGCGCGAAATGCGCGGAAGAATCCGACTTCAAAAAAGATCAGGTCGATATAGATAAAGACGAAGAATGGAAGAACTTCCTCGACAACACCGAAGATGAAGATGACGAAAACAATTCCGAAGAAATGATATCGTTAAACAAACTCGCCGAAGAAGAAGACGACGAAATGTTTAAAGACGACGACGAACCCGAAGAAGAAGAGGAAGAAGTAGAACCCGTAGACGACGAACCGGACGACTTCGATATTCCCGAAATCGACGAAAAAGATTTCGAAGAAGAAGACGAAGAAGATGAGGAAGACGACGAGGACGACGACTTCGATTCCAAAGACGAATAAAAAGGTATGAAATCCGTTTTTTGCGGCAATAATTTTACTATGATTAAAAGTTCGTTAACGATAAGTCAGGTAAAGGAAACCGTAAAGCGGTTAAGCGAAAAAAGCGTGGAAGTAACGTTGAATCTCGGAAGAAACAAATTCGTAACTTTTAACGGAAAACTGTCGGGGGTATATCCCGCGCTGTTTACCGTTACTCCCTTTGATAAAAGCTTTAAAGGGAAAACTTCTTATTCCTATTCGGAATACTTGTGCGGAAAAGTTAAACTTAACGAAATAGCCGAATAAAAGCGTAAATTTTGCGCTTTTATTTTTTTTTGAGAATATTTGGGACCTTCAAAATATAAAATGTAATGATAGTTATTTTTTGGAGGAAAATAAATTGAAAGAGCCCGTATTCGAACAGTTAAAATATCAGGCGGAAGAACAAACGCTGTCGGACAAATTGAAAACGGAAGTAAAAACGGATATAAATCCCGACGACGTTAAAGTCATAGACGTCGCGTCGTTCGTCGCCGTTACCGAAAAAGAAGTTTCCGACGGAAAAATCAGGTATGGCGGTAAAACGATTTTTTATTTGATTTATACGGAAAACGACGAAATCAGAAAGAAAGAGTATAAAACCGATTTCGTAGGAATCTTTTCCGACGAGAATATTAAAGAAAATTCCCGCGTGAGAATTTGCGCGCGCGCGGAAAAAACCTCTTACGACTCGTCAGGCGGCGTTATAACCCTTACGGCGGAAATAGCGGTTGCCGCAAAAATCGTCAACCGTAAAGAAGTTCTCGCCGTCTCCGATTGCGAAGGGTTGGTTTTCGATAAAAAGGAAAAAGAAATAGTTAAAAGTTCGGGGTATAAAACCACCGTTTATCCGTTAGACGAAGAATTCGAACTCAATTACTCGGTAAAAGAAGTGCTTTCGCAGAACGTTTCGGCGGCGGTAACCGCCGTTCAGTGCGGCGTCGGCTCGATAATAGTTGACGGAGAATGCGTGTGGACCGCCGAAATGTTGCAAAACATCGAAAAAAGCGATATAATAAAAGAGAACAAAATTATTCCGTTTAGAGTAGAAATAGAATGTGAGGAAGCAATGCCGACTATGGACGCCGTCGCTTCCGTCAGAGAAAACTCTTTTAAAACCGACGTTTCCGTCGACGGCGAAACGGGAAGAAGCGCGGTCGGGTTCTCGGCGGTTTTAGTATTCGAAGGGGAAGCCTTCTATAAAGAAAACGCTTTACTTATAAACGATGCGTTCAGCACGACGGAAGAAGTGGAAACGGTTGCCGATTATTACGAAGCGTATAAACCGTGTCCGCCCGTTTCCGTTACCGAAAACGTTAGCGGCAGGGTAAATATAGGCGAAATCGCCGCGGGTACGCGGGTTATGGCGACGGGGTGCGGAAGAACGGAAATCGTTTCCGCGGAAATCGCCGACGGCAAACTTAACGTTACGGGTATTTTTTCCGTACCGGTATATTTAAGGGAGAACGAAGGCAAGGTCTATTCCGTCACCGCGGAACTCCCCTTTACGTCCGTTACCGATACCGTTTGCGAAGGAAAAGCGGAAGTCTGCGCCGCGGTTACCGATTGCAACGTTAAAATCATATCGGTTACAGACGCCGAAGTTTCCGCCACTATCGTTATGACGGTATATACGGGCAGAACGGAAAGAGTCCGCTACGTTAAAAACATAGAATGCCTTGGAGAAAAGCAAAGGGAAACCTGCCCTATAAGCGTATATCTTTCCACGCAAGGGGAAGAGTTGTGGTCGCTTTCCAAACGGCTTAACGTCTGCCCAGACGAACTCATCGCCACGAATAAAGATTTGCAATTCCCGTTGACGGGTAAAGAAAGGATAGTAATTTACAGGCAAAATTAAAAAATTATGAACACTCTTAAGATAAAATGTTACGCGAAAGTGAATTTAACGCTTGACGTGTGGCAGAAAAAAGAAAAATATCACCCTATAAAATCGCTTGTAAGCACGATCGGAATTTACGACGACCTTATAATAAAAAGGAGAAACGATTATAAGGTAACCCTTAAAATCAAGGGGAATAAGTTGAACGTTCCGCGCGAAAAAAACAACGCGTATATCGCGGTTGCCGCTTTTATGAAAAAACATAAAACGTTCGGCGCGGACATCACTTTAATAAAAAGAATTCCCGAAAGCGCGGGTCTCGGAGGGTCTTCGGCGGATATAGCGGGCGCTCTTAAAGCTATGAACGAACTCTACGAAACGCAGGACGATTTAGAATGCCTTGCTTCTTCGCTCGGCAGCGACGTAAACTTTTTATTAGAAGGCGGTTTCTGCGAGATAAGCGGCAGGGGAGAAAGGGTAGAAAAACTGCCCGAACTTAAAAAGCAGTACGTAATAGTTCTCACCGCAAAGCAAGGGGTCGGAGCGAGAGAATGTTACGAAAACTTCGATAACCGCAAAGAAACTCCGTCGCCCGTTACCGATATAGTAAAAGAAGAGTTTTTAAAAACGGGGAAAATAAACTATAAACTGCTTAAAAACGATTTGACTTTATCTGCAAAAAGCATTAACGCCCAGATCGGCGCGAACGAAGCGGCGCTGAAAGCGTACGACTGCGAAGCCGTGCTTATGAGCGGAAGCGGTTCGGCGGTTTACGGGATTTTCTCCGACGAAAAGAAGAGAGATTCTGCTTACAGGCAATTAAAAAAGTTCTACAAAAAAAACATTATAAAAACCGAAACGGTTTGATAAAAAGTAAACCGTCCGCCCGAATTTTCGGGCGGACGGCTATTTTTATGCGGTGAATTATAATATCTAAAGTTTTATCTGAAAGCGCGCGAAGCGCATTTTCAAGGAAA
>JAEDMA010000143.1 GCA_016295005.1 Christensenellaceae bacterium | reverse complement strand
GAGCATAATTTTTGTAATCGGAATTATAATCGACCCATCTTCGCCCTTTATAGGCTTTCCTACCACGGTGTTCACATCTAACGATTCGTTTAAGTTTTTCATTGCCGTTTCCACGACTGTATTAATTCTATTTTCTTTTTGTTGATTCATATATTTTCCCCACAAAATTTTTTATAATAAATAAACAAAGCGATAAAATATTAAAAACAGCAACGCTTTTATTGTAAAAAACTGAATTATCCCCTTGTTTTATCAATATATTGTTTTTCAGGTATGGTTTTTTATATTTTAATATTGACTTTGTGTAATTATAAGCGCAAACGGAACCGACAATAAGAGGCACGTTATTTTTAGAAACTTCTATTAAATTGCTGATTTTCAGAATGTTTAAATCTATTAACGGTTTTATCGAGGTTTTTATCGAGACAATATCTTTAAGCGTAACTATTTTTGCTTTTTTTTCGGAATAATGAATTGCAAGTCTTTTGTCCGTAATGCAAGAGTATCCGATTAAAACAGATATTGTATATATAGATATTTTAAAATACGCTTTTTCACAGTTTTTCTTGTATAAAATTTGCGCATTCAAAAAAAACGGAAAAATAAGTATAATATATATCAACGAAACAATAAAAAGCCAAACCACTACTGATAATATTTGTAGAAATAATAAAAATATACGCCCCGGATATCGGAACGTATATATAATGTGGTTCTATTTAAATTGCAATTTTAAGCCTTTATCCAGAACGATTCTTCAGATTGTTATATCTTTTCAACTTCTTCGCCTTTTAAAAAGTCAGGGATTTCCTCATTTTCGATATCGGGTAATTCAAAGTCGTCGGTAGTTTCGGGAGTTTCCTTTTTATCTGTGGCGTCGGTTGTTTCCGCTTTCTCTGTCGTTGCTGCGACAAGTTTATCGTCGTTTTCATCTTCAGCGTCTGAATAAACGTCTTTTCTGTATAAGTAATCGTCGGACGAGGACTCTCCGTGAATAAGACTTATCTTATTGATAAGTTCCTCATAGTCAGGGAGTTCGTCAAGAGAAGAAATTTGAAAACGTTTTAAGAATTTATCGGTTGTACCAAACAAAACCGGTCTGCCTACGGCATCTTTACGACCTACCGGCTCTATGATGCCGAGTTCCAGAAGTTTTTGTACGGCATACTCGCTGTTTCCTCTTATTTCTTCAAGATCGATTCTTGTTACCGGTTGTTTATAGGCGATAATTGCGGCTACTTCAAGCATACTTTTTGTTAATTCGCGCTCTTTTATAGGATTTAAAACAGAAGAAACGTCTTCCGCATAAGAAGGATTGGAGCAAAATTGAAGCTTGTTGTTAAAAATAAGAAGTTGAATCCCGCTGTTTCCGGAATATTTTTCCTGTAAAATTTTAGCGCAGTCTTTTATTTCTTTATCTGTGACGCCGAGTTTTTCCGAAATATCGGAAATCGCAACCTGCGTACCCGAAACATATAAGATAGATTCAATTATATTCGTCAATTTCTCCGAGTTCTTCATTTCTGTCATCCCTTAAATTAAGCGTTATATCGTCAAATACTCCGTTTTGTTCAACTGTAATATATTGCAGCTTAAGCAATTCAAGCATCGCCTGAAACGTTGTTATTAGTTCCGTTCTGGTGTAATAATGTGAAAAAATTTCAAAAAAACTTACCGATTTTCTTTCCAGCAAAACCTCTCTGATTCTGTCAACTTGTTCTTTTACGGTAAAAACTTCTTTAGGAATTTCTTTTAATGCGTTTTCCTGTCTTTTTTTATCATCTACACGCATGAGAAATTGCGAAAAAACTTTAATTAAACCGTCAAGAGTAAAGTCCTTATATACAAATTTGACATCGCCTACGGATTTATCCGGCTCTTTATAAAAACGGTCTACGTTTTCGTAAGTTTTTAGTTTTTCACTAGCTTCTTTGAATAACTTATATTCTTCTACTTGTCTGAAAAACGCCTGTTGCGGGTCTTCTTCCCCGTTATCTTCTTCTTCAAACTTAGGCAAGATAGATTTTGACTTAATCTCGATAAGTGTTGCCGCCATGCTTAAATACTCGCTCGCTTTATCCACGTCGAGATAAGACACTCCGTTCATATATTCAAGGAACTGTTCGGTGACCTCGGAAACGAAAATATCTTTTATTTCGATTTTTGCCTCCTTTATAAGATGAAGCAATAAATCAAGCGGACCTTCAAAGTTTTCTAATTTAGTAGAATAATCTACAACCGATTCAAATTCAGCCATTAAAAGAACAACCCCCAGAATGCGGTAATAGGAATAGATATTATATTAATAATAGGCCTCATTACAAGTTCTAACACATCCAACTGCCAAATACCCGTAATATCCGAAATAATACTTAACGCAAACAATCCGTATAATACGTACGTGCCGTAATTTCTTAAAAACCAATATACTTTACCGCGTTTTTTTGCCAGACTATCTACAACTCTGAAACCGTCTAACGGATAAAACGGTAAAAAATTAAACACGGCAAAAGATAAGCTCATCGAAATCATGTATAAAAGCGAAATTTTCAATACGTCGTCAAAATAAAGCAAATCAGGAACGTATAACCATGCTAAACTGCAAAGAGGATAGATAACGAAAGCCATAAGGTAATTCATTAAAACTCCGGCTATGGCAACCGTAAAACAGCCCAGTTTATAATTTTTAAAATTCTGTGGGTTCACGGGAACAGGTTTTGCCCACCCGAAACGCAAGAAAACAAAACATAAAAGACCTATCGGGTCGAAATGCGCTATAGGATTAAGAGTATATCGCCCGTACAGTTTCGGGGTAACGTCTCCGTTTTTAACCGCTGCAAAAGCATGGGCAAATTCATGGAAGCTCAAAACCACCGTTAACGCAATGAAAACGGATATGTATTCAATACCTTTGGAAATTAAT
>JAEDMA010000142.1 GCA_016295005.1 Christensenellaceae bacterium | reverse complement strand
TATATTCATTCCGCTAAGCGGCTGAAATTTTTCACCGTATGAAAAGCGTTTATTTATATCTTTAATATTTTTCCAAGACGGTATTTTTTCACCGTCTTTTTCTATTATCCCGTTTGTGAATTCGCTTTCTATGACCTTTATATTTAATCCTTTACTATGGATTTCAATATCGCGCGTATTTCCTGTTTCCTCGTCAATCTCCGCATCAAAATAACATTTCGGAGCGATATATTTAACTGCGTTAAACCCATTTTCCGGGCTTTCGTCTTTAAACCCGCCCAACTCAAACTCGTTTGATTTGTCATAAACCGCGAAGGCGTGGACGCTGTCCGTATCGCAATATACAAGCCTTTCAGCAACCTTTTCATCGCAAATTTCGCGGATATGCGATAATATCCAAACACGCGCCGACGCGGTTATATAAGCACCCTGTACGATTGAAAGCATGCTGCTTTCGTCGATTTCCTGTTCGCCGCTTCCTACGAGGTGAATAGCACCCGTTTCCGGATTTATTTCCCGTACTGTAATATCGCGAACTACACGTTCCGCTAGTTTGCCGTACGATGAATTTAAAAGAAGTTTCGCAAAAGCCGTCTTTGCCTTGTCTCCGTTCTTTTTGCTTGTCTTTTTCAGTTCGTAAAAGTCGTTTATAAATTGTTTATAACCACTGATTTCGCGCGTTTTATAAACAATTACGCGATGACAGTCGTTATTTATATCGTACCACTTTTCCAGTTCGTTCAACTCGTTTTCGAAAAGTAAATAACGAGTATCGATATCAATTTCGCTTTCATAATCTCCCGTATAACCATTACGAAAGCAAGGAATATACCCGTCTTTTAAAGTACCGTGTAGTTCGTCAAAAATATATATCGCGATATGGTTTTCGCGAAATTCTTTTGGCGATTTCATCCATTTATTCAACGGCATAACGGTTGCTTTTCCGTATATATCCAGCATTTGCGACATAACGAAAGGGTATTCACTGTTTACGTCGTAGCGCCGCATACAAAGTCCGAAGCGCTTTTTCATTTCGGTTTCTGTTATCAGTTTTCCTTTGAAATTGTCATTCAAAAGGCATTCTCCGCCGTTATATAAACGGTATTCACGAAAAAATTTATCCTGCTCTACTGTTATCGGGTGTTCGCGTTGAAAGGCTTTTTTCTTGTTTTCTGCGTTCGGATAAAGATAATTTAAAAGAACTTTCTTCGCAAGTCCACCGGCGGTCATTACGTCCGGTTTTGACTTTGTAATTGAATAGCCTGTTAATTCAGAAAGTGTTTCGCTTGCTGTTCTGATAAGATGATAAAGACCACAGGTGTCGTTTTTTAAATATTCAAAATCGGATTGCGTTAGCGCATATTCGTCAACACCTTGATAATCAAGAGTACTTTTTCTAATAGGGTTTCCGTCGAAATCGGAGACGTTAAATTCTTTTAGAAGTCTAGCAAGACCGCCTCCGAAGATATTGCAAAAGTCATAAAAAGCCGTTGACGTTGTGTGTTCGTGCCTGTTTGCCTTGCGGCTTCCTTTTCCGTGCGCTTTGTAAGGCGTCCAAATTTTAAGGCTATAACGCCCGCCTTTGTCGCTGTGCAGGCTAGAATACGTCCACGGCGTGGACTTCTTGTCATCATCGTTTACGGGTCTATACGGCGGATTGTGCGTTAAAATTTGATAATCAATTTGAGCAAAGTCGAATTTCGCATTATAAAACCAAACTGCCTTTACTTTGTGTTCACATAAAAAATCAATATATTCATCAAAATCGTTTGTAACGAAAAAATGAATGCCGTCTGAAAACTGCCATGCCCAAACGCGAACGCTTGCGTGCTCACGAAAAAAATCTTGTGGCTTTGTTTTACCTAACTCTTTTAAATCGTCTTCGCTTACTTTTACGCCGTCAATATATGTGAATGTTTCGGTGTCAGACGCGCCCCAAACGATTTTTTTGAAAGGTTCAAAATCGTTAAATAATATCATAAACACGCTCCGAATAAATACTAAAATTCAAAACCTAATTCATATTCTCCGTCACCGAATTCCTCGAAGATGTTGACTAAATCTTCAATATTTCCGATTTCGCTAATCTTTGCAGCTTTGTTTATTTGCGCCTTTTTCGTGCCGTTTAGGCTGTCAAGGTAGGCTTTTAAACGTTCTTGACGAACTGCCCACGGGATATTTTCGTTATAAAAGTATTCGCGAAGTTTATCGTTTACCATAAAAAGACCGCGCAAGCGGTATTCGTAATATGCTTTCGCGCGGCGTTCGCTTGCGATCAAAGACTGTTTCCGTTTTTTAGAGGTCGAAAGCGCAGGCGTTGAAAGTATTCCGCGTTTCTGCGGCGAAAGAGGTTTGCCGGATTTTTGCGCCTTTATAGTGTAGTAAAATGAAGCCGCGACGTTTATTTTTTCTGATTTACCTGTTTCGCGCTCGAAAGTGCGCACTTTAAGGCGATATATGTCATATTGTTTATTATAATATTCGGTAGACCAACCCGTTAGTTTTTGGATACTTTGCTTATAATTTATTTTTTTCATAAAATACGCCCTCCCAACTTTTATTTAATTTAATCGGTCGGAAATATACTTCCCCGCCTTTAAATCTGAAAATAAATTTTTCACGAAGTTTATTTTCTTCTATAATAAAATTTATCTGTTCAATTTGAAATTTGTTAAATACTGATTCATGCGGCGCGTTTGTTCTTGTAAATATTCCTAACTTAATTAAATCGCGTAAGGTTGCGCGGCGCATATAGTTTTTACAAGTTTTCGGGGCGTTGCTGAAATTTTCGCAACAGTCAACAACGCCGCAATATAAACACGATTTCATAAATTAACATTTATACTTTTAAATTCTTGTACTCAATTAACCTTTGAGCGGTCTTTTCGCTGTAAACTCTTTTTGAAATATTCAAACTTCCCCACATTTTTAAAA
>JAEDMA010000033.1 GCA_016295005.1 Christensenellaceae bacterium | reverse complement strand
ATTTATGGGTAGACAGACGCAAATAACGATGATATAATGAATGCTATTAAAAAGCGACAAAATTAAAAAAACGGAGAGCGGAAAATGAATAACAAACTCACGTCAGACGAAAAAATAGACCTTTTAACGGGAAAAACCTCCTGGGAAACGAACGATTTAGGCGGAAACCTTACTTCCGTTTTTATGTCCGACGGACCTAACGGTTTAAGAAAGAGAGAAACCAGAACAGTTTACGATAAAACCACGGGAGAAAAAATGCAGGAAGAATACACCGTTCCGGCGACGGCTTTCCCGAATTTATCGGTTATAGCCAACACCTTTAGCAGAGAATCGGCTTTTCTTATGGCGGACGGAATCGCCGACGATTGCGCCGAACACGACGTGGATATTCTGTTGGCGCCGGGCGTAAACATGAAGCGCACTCCCTTATGCGGAAGAAACTTCGAATATTTTTCCGAAGACCCGTTTTTAGCCGGCGAACTCGGTTACGAATACGTTACGGCGTTGCAAAAACGCGGCGTCGGAACGAGCCTTAAACATTTCGCGTGCAATAATTCGGAAAGATACCGTTTAACCGAAAATTCCGAGTTGGACGAAAGAACTCTTATGGAATCGTACCTATCCGCTTTCAGAAAAGTTCTTAATGCAAAGCCCTATACCGTAATGTGCAGTTACAATATGGTAAACGGAGTATACGCGAGCGAAAACAGAAAACTTCTTAAAGGAATACTTCGCGATAAGTTCGGGTTTGACGGAGTAATCGTTTCCGACTGGGGCGCGGTGAAAGACAGAGCAAAATCGTTAAAAGCCACCCTTGACCTTGAAATGCCCGCCTATAACGAAAGCGCGGAACAACTTAAAAACGCCTTAAACGCCGGGTTTATCACCGAAGAAGAAATCGACGAGTCGGCAGAAAGGCTGCTGACGCTTATAAAAAAGGTAGAAAAAGACAGGAAAATCCGTAAAGTAACCAGAACGAAAGAAGAAAGAAAAGAACTTGCCGAAAAAATAGCGGAAGAAGGAATCGTGCTTCTTAAAAACGAAGAAAACGTTTTGCCGTTAAAACCGGGTTCTAAAATAGATCTGTTCGATATAGGGGGCGCAAGCCAAATGTTATCGGGCGGCGGCAGCGCAAAGGTAGAAACGGATAAAAGACCGCCCTATCTCGGCGAAGCGTTGACGGGCGAAGAATTCGAAGTCGTATCGCACGGGCAGGCGACGTTCAGGGTCGATTTAGACGGCGAATATAAAATAGTTTGCCTTAACACCACGATAGAAGATTCCGAATCGCGCGACAGATTAAACATAAAAGCCGACAGAGAAAAAGAAGACCTTATCTTAAAGCTTGCGGAAAAATATTCAAACGTAATAGTCGTTATTTACAGCGGAAGCGCGATAGACTGTTCGAGATTTGTAGATAAAGTAAAAGGAATAATATACGTCGGTTATGCGGGCGAATGCGGCAATACGGCGGCTGCGAAAATTATTTCGGGAAAAGTAAATCCGTCGGGAAAACTTTCGGAAACCTTCCCTATTTCGGAAGAAGATTTACCCGTAAACATAAACGACGAATACGAAGGCTCGGTTTTCTACGGAGAACGCTTCTACTTCGGCTACCGTTGGTACGACAAAACGGGCGTCGCTCCCCTGTTCCCCTTCGGCCACGGGCTGAGTTATTCGCAGTTCGAATATTCCGAATTAAATATCGAAAAAATCAAAGAAGACGAATATAAAGTTTCGTTTAACGTTAAAAACGTTTCGGGCGTTGACGGAAAAGAAGTATCGCAAATTTACGTTTCCGACCCCGTTTGTTCTTCTGACAGACCCATAAAGGAATTGAAAGGATTTGCGAAAACGTTTATCAAAGCGGGCGAAACGAAAAAAGTCACCGTCACGCTCGATAAAAACGCGTTCGCTTACTATAATCCGTCGGTAGAAGATTTTTACGTGGAAAACGGAAAATATATAATATCCGTCGGCGCGTCGTCTAAAGATTTAAGGCTTACGGGCGAATTGGAAATTGCTTTACCCTACTACACGCAGACCACCGCCAAAGATTTAAAGCTCGGTTACTAACAGAAAAAGCCGCGAGCGGACGAAACCCGTATCGCGACTTAAAAACCGTAAAATAAACGAAATTCTTATAATAAATCTCGCCGTCAATTATCGGCGAGATTTTCTTTATTCTTTTTTTGTCTGATAAAATGCGATATAACGAAAAGAATCAAGTCGATAACCATTAAAAGGTAGAAACTGCCGACTCGCCATAAAATCAACACCGCTCCCATAAGTTCGTCGGGAATAACCGAGGCGAAAATAAGGGTAAAAATTAATTCCGAACTGCCCACTCCCCCGGGTATCGGAACGAAGTTGGTAACGTACGCCGAAGCCAGCACGAGGATATAGAAGATAAGCATACTGTCAAAATCGAATTGCGAGCGCGACGCCAGAAGATAAGACAGATACGCCGAAGAAGAACTCATAATCATAAAGACGGCGTAAAGAATAAATGCCGGTATAAACTTATAAAATCCACCCGCTATAAGAGATATTTCCCGCCTATACACGCCGAGTTTTTCCGACTTATCGGCAATAAACTTATCTTTGTCGAAATCCTTTTTGAACTTATTTATAATGTTAGCGGTAAACGAAAGGGCTTTCCCCTGCAACGGTTTTATAAAGGCAAGAACGACTATTAACAAGACGACTCCGAGATGAAAAAGAAGACCTAACGAAATCACCGCCCAAAGAGGAACGGAAACGCCGTTCATCGTAACGAACAGCCCTTTCGCCGCAAGGATAATTACGACGACGGTATAAACAGCGACGGAAGTGAAACTGTAAATTATCTGACATTTAATAAGTCCGGCGGCGGTATCGGAATAAGGCACGCCCGAGTTTATCTGATAATAAATCATCAACGGAAAATGCCCCGTTTTATAAGGCGTAACTCCGGAACCGAGATTGCCGCTGACGGTGTTAAACAAACATTTATAGTACGGCATGTTACGTGTAAACGTACGATAAACCAGAAAATCCACAAAAGATAAAAGCGCAAGAGCGAGAAAACAGTAAACGGAAACGATGAGAAAATCGTAAAAATTTATAACGGAAAGTTTTTCCGCGGTAAAATATCCGCCCTTTATAAGATAAAAAAGGGTGAACAAGGTAACCGCGGCGATAACTATCCCGTCGATGATATATTTTCTGTTTTTCCTGCAAAATATCTTCATAAACGTTTTATAAGATTATTTTACACTTAAATGAAAATAAAATCAACGTAAAACCGAAAAAATGAAAAAGAACGGAGAAAATTCTCCGTTCTTTTTCCGTAATAAGGGAAAAATTTATTCGATTTCTATGTTATGAGAAGCAATCTGCTTTTCTTCTTTAGGAATATCAACAGTAAGCGTACCGTTTTCGTATTTTGCTTTTATGTCGCTTTCTTTTACCTTGTCGCCGACGTAATAAGAACGCGAACACGAAATACTTCTTTCTCTTCTCAAATAACGTTTGTTCTCGTGTTTATCTTCTCTCTTCGCCGAAATGGTTACGTACCCGTTTTCAAGTTTAACGTTAATATCTTTTTTGTCGAATCCCGCCAGATCAACGGCGACTTCGTAAGAATTTTCCGTTTCTCTTATATCCGTTCTCATATTGTTGTGTTCGTTTTCATAGAACATCGGTCTGAACAAATCGTCAAACTCTCTGCCGAAAAAGTCCAAATCTCCGTAACCTTCGTTGTTTCTTCTTACCATAAAATTCTTCATAATCAAATCCTCCTTGAATTAGAATCTTTTTTTATTTTTTGTTGGCAATCGGTTGCTTTGTTTGTTAGCACTCTCTTTTCCCGATTGCTAATTATAATTATACTCGGCGTTTTTTCCTTGTCAACTGTTTTTTAAAAAAATTTTAAAATTTTTTAATTTTTTTTACGCGAAAAAACCGCGAAAAAAACTGCAATAGACATAGGGATATTAATTCAAAATAAAAGTGTAGCCCACTATACTTCGCAAAAAGCGAAATATGGTGGGCTTTTCTTATCCACAAAAATTAAAAATTTAAGTTATATTTTTAGCCTTGTGGCTAAAAGTGATATGCAAGTATCTTGCGTTATATTCGCGAGAGCAAATTCAAGGTTCTGCTTAGCAGGTTCTTATATTTCTCTCTCGCAAGTTATATTATATTTGCCACAACTTTCCCGAAAGGGAAAATAAAACTTTGCGTAGCAAAATATCACTGCTTTTAGCAATATCACTTGCCGTTAGGCAAATATAGTTGTGGCGTAGCAATAATCCCTATCGCTACGCCACTAATCTTCGCGGTTTATACCCTTTCCACGGCAAAAATATACCGTTATTTATTCATTTCGCCGATAATATAATCGACGTACGCTTTCGCCACGTTTTTACCCGTAGCCTTTTCCATGCCTTCGAAAAAGGCGTTGGAATTTACTTCGCATACTATCGGGGAATCGTTTTCGCCGAATAAAATATCCACACCGCAATAATCTAACCCGAGCGAGCGGGCGCAATTTTCCGCGACGGCGATAAATTCCGCCGAAGGCGTTATCCCTTTAACAGTTCCGCCCTGCGCCACGTTGGAGCGGAAATCGTTTTCGTTTTTTCGCGTCATAGCGGCAAAATATTTCCCGCCGATAACGATAATTCTTACGTCTACCCCCCTTTTATAGCCGATATATTTTTGATACATATGCGGAGTAGCAACGAGTTTTTCGGAAATAGAAAAAAGGTCTTTTTTTGTTTCCGCAAGATAAACTCCTTTTCCCATAGAGCCGTAACTTTCTTTAACCACGAGCGGGAGAGAAAGTTTTTCTGCGATATCGTCTAAAACTTTCTCCCGTATCTTGCCGCCGCCGTAGCAGAGCGGAGCGAAAATCGTATCGGGAACGGGAATTCCGTTTTTAACGAGAGCAAGATACGTTTCGCCTTTGTCGTCGCAAACGCGGATTGCAAAGTGGCGGTTAAAAAGCCTTATCCCCGAAGATTCCATTTCTGCCGACAAAAACTTGTCTTTATCGAGATAAACGGCAAAATCTACCGATTTAAAAGAAGAAAAAACTTTCCCGCCGAATATTCCCGTACGAACGAAACCGTCGGAAACTATTTCGATTTCCACGTTCCTTTTATTGAATTCCTGTTTTAACCTTTCCGCTTGGCGAACGCTCTGTTCCGGTTTAAGGAAAGCGTTTATAACGATGATACCTTTCATAACTTAAATTATTTTACCACCGACGAAAAATAAAGTCAAATCGTCTGTGAGTTATAATAGGACAATCGACTTCGCTTTTGAATATAAAAACAATATATTAAATAAACACATATACGGATTTTGTTTAATTAAAGACAAAAAAAACGATTGTAATTATATTTACTTCTTGATATAATATTCCGTGCGATTACGACACGAAATTTTCCATAATGCAAAGGAGAACTTATTAAAAAACTTTTGACAAGCATACTTGCGATAATTTTTACCGTATGTTTGGCATTTTCGCTCGTCGGCTGCGGCGACGCAAACGTCACCCCGCCTTCTGCCGTAAACGGCGCAGATACGGTTATGACGGGGCTTAAAAAAACGCCCGACTCCTACGACGCGAACACGGCTGTATACGCCGCGCTCGGAAAACCCGAATCGTATACTACTTATAAATCTTAACTTCCGTGGCGTCGTAACTATTAAAAAATCACGACAAAACGCCCTCTGCGGTATTTCGCAGAGGGCGTTCGATTTATTAGAATACCCCGCGATAATCGCGGGCTTTTTCCGACGATAAAAAATCTCCGCTTCAACAAAAAAGCGGAGATTATTTTTAATAGATCCGAACGTTTATATAACAAAACTCTTTTGTTTCGTCACTTTATTATTCGGCGGTTTTTGCGGATTTTTTCGCAACGATGATTTTCATAACAAATACCGAACCAACCATCAATACAATAGAAAGCGGAAGCATTATATAAGCGTTGGGAATAAAGCCTGCGACGATAAAGCAAACGAAAGAAACCGCGGTAACGAACAAAGCGTAAGGAATCTGCGTGGAAACGTGGTTTAAGTGTTCGCATTCGGCGCCCGCGCTGCTCATAATCGTGGTATCGGAAATAGGCGAACAGTGGTCGCCGCAAACAGCTCCTGCAAGGCAAGCGGAAATTCCGACAACCATAAGCGAAGAAGCCTGCGAAATATCGCTACCCTGCGTGAAACCGAACATTGCCGTAACTATAGGAATAAGAATACCGAACGTCCCCCAGGAAGTACCCGTTGCGAAAGCGAGAATACACGCCACGATAAAAATCATCGCCGGCAAGAAACTCATAAACGTATCGGGAACGCTCTTCATCATCTGCCCTACGAATTCAGCCGCGCCGAGAACGCCGGTAACGTTTTTCAAAGCAGTAGCGAAAGTAAGAATCAAAATCGCGGGGACCATGGCCATAAATCCTTTGGGAATACTGTTCATAGATTCTTTGAAAGAAACCGTTCTTCTTACAGCCATATAAACTATAATGAATACCAAAGCGATAAGTCCGCCCCAGGGAAGAGCGACGGTAGCGTCGGTATCGGCGAACGCGCTGACGAAATCAACTCCGTTCATAAATCCTCCGACGTATAAAAGCGAAAACACGCAGGAAACGATAAGCACCGCTATCGGAAGAATAAGGTCTATAACTCTGCCCCTTTCGTTAGGAGCGTAATCGTCGGCAACTATTTGTTTACCCGAGAATAAATCGCCGTTCAACGCGTTCTGTTCGTGGACTTTCATCGGACCGAAGTCGAGTTTTAAAAGGGTCATCGAAATTATAAAGACGAGCGTTAAAACGGAATAGAAGTTAAATGGAATCGCCATGATAAACAATCTGAATCCCTGCCCGTCGGCAACGTATTTGGAAACCGCCGCCGCCCACGAAGATATAGGCGCAATCATACAAATGGGCGCCGCGGTCGCGTCGATTAAATACGCGAGTTTGGAACGGGAAATTTTGTGTTTATCCGTTACGGGGCGCATAACCGAACCTACGGTAAGACAGTTGAAATAGTCGTCGATAAATATTAAAACGCCAAGAGCGAAAGTACAAAGCATCGCGCCGACTCTCGTTTTAACGTGCGTTTGCGCCCATTCGCCGAAAGCGCGGCTGCCGCCCGCTTTATTGACGAGCGCAACGATAACGCCGAGTTCTATAAGGAATATAAAGATACCCGCCGTACCCGATACCGCGTCTATAAGTCCTACGTTCACGATGTTATCCATCGCCTGTAACGGAGCGAAATCCGCCGCAAGAATACCACCCGACACGATTCCGATAAACAGCGAAGAGAAAACCTCTTTGGTAATAAGAGCAAGCCCTATCGCTATAATCGGCGGAAGCAACGCCCACGCTGAGCAGAACACTTTACCCGCGCCGCCGCAGTTGCTACATACCGTATCGACGCCGGTGCCGCCGCACGTTTCGCAGTCTTCCCCAGCAATCGTGCCTACGCCGTTGCAGGTTTCGCAGTACTGCCCGGGTATTTCGCCCGTCGCGCCGCAATTTTCGCAAGGCTGTTTTGCCCAACCGCAGGCGACTACCATAATAAGCAGCGCTATAATTACTACCGACGCAACCATAAGGGTTATCGTTCTGCGGTTAAAAAACTTTTTCTGATTCAACATAAATAAACCTTCCTGTAAAAAAATTAAATAAAAAAATCACGGAATACTATCAAATACCGTGATTTTACCATAATCAATAATACTTAATAGCTCAACACGCATAAGCGTGACAGTTACGGAGATGTTATCCCCGTTCCCAGACGATTTTCTTTCGGGCAAGAAAACCTCTTCGGCGGATTTACCTTTACCGCGAAGGCTTTAAGCCCTGCCTTCGTTTATCATTAAATCCGCGCCTCTATTCTCGTTTTTTTATTTTATGGATATATAATTACACTTTTTTACTGCGTTTGTCAACTGATTTTCGTAAAAAAAGCAAATTATGTAATATTTTTTATCGTTTTAATCAAATTTTCCTTAAAATTTCCGTCGTTGACTATTATAACGGCGTTTATGTCGGTAAAATTATCGTAATCGAACTGACTGTTTATTCTTTTGAGAATTTCTTCTTCCGATAAATTATCTCTCGTTTTAACGCTGTCTATCCTTTGTTTTTTATCCCGCATTATAACGACGGTTTTATCGAAAAGATTTTCGTAACCGCTCTCGTAAAGGAGAGGAATTTCCACGATTACCGTTTTTCGTCCGCTTTTTTCCGCTCTTTTTTTGATTTCCTCCAAAATTTTCGGGTGTGTAAGAGAATTTAACAGCGAAAGTTTATTTTTGTCGGAAAAAACTTCTTCGGAAAGGGCTTTTCTGTCGAGAACAAGCGTTTCCCCGTCGGTTTTCACGGCGTTCGGAAAATGCGATTTAATCGTTAAAATATAATCTTTATCGAAAGAAAGATCTCTCGCCGCCTTGTCGCAGGAAAGAACGTAATACCCTTCTTTTTCGAGAATATCGGCGGCGTAACTTTTGCCGCTTCCTATACCGCCCGTAAGGGCGATAAGCGTAACTTTACCCATGATTATTTCGCCTCGTACCAACTCTTTCCAAAGCCTACCGAAACGTCTAAACGAACTCTCAGGTCGACCGCGTGTTCCATTTCGCGCTTTAACAATTCGGTTACGCGGTCTTTTTCTTCCGCCGTCGCGTCGATAATAAGTTCGTCGTGAACCTGCAGAATAAGTTTGCTTTTAAGATTTTCCTTTCTTAATCTCTTTTCCACGTTTACCATGGCGATTTTGATAATATCCGCGCTCGTTCCTTGAAGGGGCATGTTCATGGCCGCCCTTTCGCCGAACTGACGGAGCGCAAAGTTGTTGGAATAAATTTCGGGAATATAGCGTTTCCTTCCGAACATGGTTTCGGCGTATCCCTTTTCCCTTGCGGAAGAGATAAGTCCGTCGAGATAGCCCTTGATTTCGGGGAATTGCGCAAAGTAAGATTCTATATAGTCTTTGGCTCTTTTAGCCGAAATGTTTAAGTTTTTCCCCAACCCGAACTCGCTTATACCGTAAATTATGCCGAAGTTTACCGCTTTGGCGTCACGGCGCATTTGCGGAGTAACGTCTTTAATCGGCACTCCGAATACTTTAGAAGCAGTTTCGGCGTGTATGTCTTCGCCAGAGTTAAAAGAGTTTATCAGCGACTGACAACCCGATAAATGAGCAAGCAACCTTAACTCTATCTGAGAATAGTCCGCGCTGACCAGAAATCCGTTTTCATCTCTCGGAACGAAATATTTTCTTATTTCTCTGCCTTCGTCGTCGCGGACGGGAATGTTCTGTAAATTAGGTTCGCTGGAAGAAAGCCTGCCCGTAGAAGTCGCCGTCTGATTGAATTTTGTGTGAACGAGTCCCGTGGTTTTATCGACCAAAGGTTTCAAACCTTCTATATAGGTAGATTGTAACTTCTGAATCTGGCGGTATTTAAGAATAGACGGAACAATAGGGTGCGCGTCTATAAAACTTTCCAGAACGTCTGCGGAAGTGGAATACCCCGTTTTAGTTTTCTTTCCCTTACCTATTTTAAGTTTTTCGAACAATATTTCGCCGAGTTTTTTAGCGGAGTTTACGTTAAGATTTTCTTCTCCCGCAAGATTTTTTATGTCTTTTTCGAGTGAAGAAAGAATTTCCGCGTACTTTTCGCCCGTTTTATATAGTTCCGACAGTTCCACCTTAAACCCTGCGTTTTCCATATCGAATAAAACGTCGGTTAAAGGAAGTTCTATGGCTCGGTAAAGTTTTTCCATATCGAGTCCGATAAGTTTGTCGTAGAGTTCGCCGTAAATCTGCCATAAAGCGAGCGCGGAAAATTTTTCGTTTTTGCCGTAAGTCAAAAGCAAATCCTTAAACGTTTCGGTTTTGCCGGAAAATTCCGCAAGATATTTTATTACGGAAACGTCTTCCGCGTCGGGAAGTTCCGACGGCAAAGATAACGACTGCAACGCCCTTCTCGTTTCCTTTTTGGAATAGACTATAACCTTGCCTTTTATTGCTTTAATAATCGCGCCGTACGCTTCCGCTTCGGAAAACCCGTCGTCTAAAAGTGTTCTTCTTATCGGAAAAGCGTATTCGGTGTTTTTGCCGTCGAAAACGTTTACGGAATTATCGTATTCCGCTATCGCTATCGGGTAAGAAAATTTTACGTCGTTTAATAAGCCGATATTTTCCGCTTTAACGAAAACGATTTCGGTATCCTGCTTTTCTATGGTTTCGTTATCGTCGATAGCGTAAAGTTCGTCTTTGGCGGAAAGACCTTTGAATTCCAACTCTATAAACTTTTCGCGTACCTTTACGGGTAACGGAAAAGAAAACGCCATTCTTTCTTTGTCGAACTTAATTCCGCAATCGGTGTCGATAGTCGCAAGCGTTCTCGAAAGGAAAGCGGAATCCTTGCCTTCGGTTATTTTTTCCGACAGTTTACCTTTTAAGTCGGACGTATGCTCATATAAAACGTCTATCGTGCCGTATTCTTTTATTAAAGAAATCGCGGTTTTTTCTCCCACGCCCTTAACTCCGGGGATATTGTCCGAACTATCCCCCATAAGAGCCTTTAATTCTATCACCTGCGACGGGAAAATTCCCGTTTTGTCATAAAAGTTGTCCGCGTTGTAAATTTCCGTTTCGGTGATTCCTTTTTTGGTAAAGTAAACGGAAATGTTTTCGTCCACCAACTGAAAAGAATCCCTGTCGCCGGTAAAAATAACGGTGTATATATCGGTACTTTTCGCGACCGAACCTATAATATCGTCGGCTTCGAACCCTTCTTTTTCGAGAGTGGCAACCCCCATGGCGTTAAGCGTTTCTTTAAGAAGGGGAATTTGCGGGCGTAACTCTTCGGGCATAGGTTTTCTCGTACCCTTATATTCGCGATACATTTTGTGACGGAACGTCGGCGCTTTTAAGTCGAAAGCCACGGCGACGTAATCGGGCTTAATATCGGAATACATTTTAAAAAACATATTCATAAACCCGTAAACGGCGTTCGTGTAGATACCGCTGCGCGTAGTAAGTAAAGGCATTGCGTAGAAAGCGCGGTTAATTAAACTGTTTCCGTCTATTAAAACTAATTTTTCCATAAAAAACCCTTTTAAGCACTTGCCATAATAAAAAAAATATGTTATTATCAATAGGCAAGTTGAGTTGAACCTTTGGCTACATAGTATATATTACCAAAATTATTTACAATTTGCAACAAATATATTCCGAAAATGCCGCTGTGGTGAAACTGGCAGACGCGCTGGACTCAAAATCCAGTGGACTCATCCTCCGTGTCGGTTCGAGTCCGACCAGCGGCACCAAAAAAATGAAAAGAACCTGATGGTGCTTTTCATTTTTTTTTGTCTTTGTACAGGACGAGAACCGAAGGTTCGGGCGTAGCCCTGCGGAGCATAAGCGTAGCAGCGACCGACCAGCGGCACCAAGAGGGTCCGACCCGAGCCGAAAAGTTTAGGTCGGGTTTTTTGCTCTTGTACAGGACGAGAACCGAAGGTTCGGACGAAGTCCTGCGGAGCATAAGCGGAGCAGCGACCGACCAGCGGCACCAAACGCATCGGTCTGTAAGTCTTTTCTTACAGACCGATATTTTTATTTATTGTTTGAGGCATTGAAAAGCCCAAACGATATGATATAATTACTCAGAAACAAATCGGAATTTGAAGAAGCGCAAGAAAAGTCGAGAATAATTCCGTTTCTTCTGCTATAATGGCTTTGTCAGGAGGGATGATAAAGTGACGGAAAAGATTTTAGCAGTTCAACAGATGCAGGACTATATCGCAGTGCATCTTTCAGAAAAGATCACTCTATGTGACCTTTCCCGCGCTGCCGGATACTCTCCTTTTTATTGCGCGCGAATATTTAAGGAGCTGACAGGACTTGCGCCGGCGGATTACATCAGGCGGATTCGATTGTCCGAGTCGGCATTGCGTCTGCGTGACGAACAGTGCAAAGTAATCGATATTGCTTATGATTCCGGTTATGACAGCGTTGATGGATATCAACGGGCATTTCGCAACGCGTTTGGCTGCAATCCCTATGAATATGCAAAATCTCCTATGCCTCTCCCACTATTCACCCCTTACGGCGTTAAATTCAAAACACTGTGGAAGGAGCAAAAATCAATGGAACATGTAGCAAATGTCTTTGTTCAGGTAGTAGAAAAGCCGGAACGCAAGGTTATCATCAAGCGAGGAAAAACGGCAAAAGAGTATTGGAGTTATTGTCAAGAAGTAGGCTGTGATGTCTGGGGTATTCTCACCAGCATGAAATCTCTTTGTGGAGAGCCTGTTTGTATGTGGCTGCCGGAGAAATATCGAAAGCCGAACACATCTGAATACGTGCAGGGTGTTGAGGTGACAATGGACTATACCGGCATTATCCCGGATGGATTTGATGTCATCACTTTGCCTGCGGCGAAATACTTGATGTTTCAAGGCGAACCATTCAAGGAGGAGGACTATTGCCAGGCGATCGAGGCGTTACAACTTGCAATGGAGCGATACGACCCATCGACAATCGGATATACGTGGGACAAAACAAATCCCCGCATTCAGTTGGAACCTCGAGGAGAGAGAGGATATATCGAGTTGAGAGCGGTTCGATAACTCTGCCGACTGCAGAGAGGTAAAAAGATTGAAATCGTTCGACACACTATCTTAAATCGGCTCAAAAAGGAGATTTTGTCGTACACACGCAAACAAGAATAAAACGAAACTTGATGAAAATTCAAAGTTCGTTTTTTCTTTTCAAGTAAGCCGAGAGGGCTCCCTAGGGAGTGTCGGCTTATTTTTTACAAGAGATTATTTCGGACTAAAAAGCAAACGGTAAATACATCACAACTTTTAACCGCGTGTTCTAAACGCTCGGTTTTTTCGATACGTATAAATCACTAAAATTTGTCCGTCTATTTTTATGACTTATTTACGCTTTAATTCCACCTTCAAAATCGCAGGGTTTTTGCGACGTTGGCAATTAGGCGTGCGCTTATCTTGATATAAGTGCAAAGCAATAGCCCGACTTAATCGGTCGGGCTATTGCTTTATAATGTGTCTTTGAACATATCGATATATTCAATCACGTTATCTATAACGTATTTGACGTTATCTTTTGAAATGTGTCGGTAGAGGTTAATCGAACGGCATAGAAATATAGCTTCTTGGTCGGTAAAAAATTGAGATAAGGATAAATAGCCTTGTACTTTTCTTATGTTATGATATGCAAACCGAATGTTATCTCGGCGGCTTAAATTCAATGTTTAATCGTCAATCTTTATCATTCTGTACCCGATGCCGACGTGAGTTTGAATATATTGCGGCGAATCGGCGGACGGTTCGATTTTTTT
>JAEDMA010000141.1 GCA_016295005.1 Christensenellaceae bacterium | reverse complement strand
TTTTAATATTTTAATATCGATTTCGTCTAAATGTTTTTCTTTCATAACAATTCCTCTTGTTTTGTTTGATATATAACAAAATTATATTACATTTTTTTTATAAATGCAAAGCATTTTTACGATTTTTTTATTTAATCTAACAATATATTTAAATCGATTACAAACGTTTGATAGTTATTTATCCTTGTTGTAGAATAATTAAAAAAGAAAAAGAGGAATCCTTATGGATGATTATCGTAAAGAGTGTGATTCAATCGGCTGTCTTGATGTTCCCGAAAACGCTTATTACGGAGTTCAGACGCTTCGCGGAAGAGATAATTTTAATATAACGGGAAACAAAGCGGATATAACTTTTATCCATAATATAGTTAAAATTAAAATTGCTTGCGCAATAACCAACTATAAAGCGGGCATAATGGCTGAGGACGTAAAAAACGCCATCGTTTCTTCATGTTACGATATTCTTGCGGGAAAATATGATGCCGAATTTATTACCGACGGGGTTCAGGGCGGTGCAGGCACGACGTTTAATATGAACGTAAATGAAGTTATAGCTAACGTTGCCACCGAAAAACTCGGAGGGAAAAAGGGCGAATATTTATGTAATCCTAACGATCACGTCAATATGTCGCAATCCACTAACGACGTTATTCCTACGGCAATCAAACTGACCGTAATCGAATTACATAATAAATTATCGGTCGGTATCGACTCATTATTAAAGACATTACTTGAAAAATCCGAAGAGTTCGACAGCGTAATCAAAATGGGCAGAACTCAACTTGAAGACGCTGTTCCTATAAGACTCGGACAAGAATTTAAAGCATATTATCACGGTATAAAGAGATGCGCCGAAAATCTGAAAGCCGCCGTTGAAGAAATGAAAGTTGTAAATATAGGCGGTACGGCTATCGGAACGAGTATAAACGCAAACAAAAAGTATCTAAACACAATTACGGAAGAATTATCCGAAACGGTAGGGTATAAAGTATTCAAAGCGGAAGACCTTATAGATTCCACTCAGAATCTTGACGGTTTCGTTAAAGTTTCCGGCGCGATTAAATCTCTTGCGATCACTCTTTCGAAAATGTGTAACGATTTAAGATTGATGGCCAGCGGACCTAAAACGGGATTTGAAGAAATAATACTTCCTGCAAAACAAAACGGTTCGTCGATAATGCCGGGTAAAGTTAATCCGGTTATACCCGAAGTCGTGTCGCAGGTTGCGTTTTTAATCGTCGGGAACGACGTGACCGTAACTATGGCTGCCGAGGCGGGACAGCTTGAATTAAACGCTTTCGAACCCGTTATTTCTTATAAACTGTTTGAATCGTTAAAATGTCTTGATGGCGCGGTAAAAACTCTTAACGATAATTGCGTGTCCGGGATATCTGCAAATACGGAACATTGCAGCGAACTGCTGTATCAGAGCGTAGGCGTAGTTACGGCGTTATCGCCAATTCTCGGTTATAAAAAATGCGCGGAACTTGCAAAAGAAGCGTTAAGCCGTAACATTTCTATTAAAGATCTTGTGCTTGAATATAATTTGCTCGAAAAGGATGTATTAACGGAATTGTTGAATCCGATAAAACTTACGGAACCGCAATAAAAAACATTAAACCCTTGACAAGGAAAAGGATATAAAGTATAATAATTAAAAGGCGTTGACGGAGACAGATTCGCGAAGTCACGATTCAGAGAGAAAGACTCGTCGGCTGAAAAGTCTTTTATCGGAAAAGCGAATTATTCACTCCCGAGCATCGTACCGAACAGAGTAGGCTACGGCGGTTAATTCCCGTTATCGGATTTCGAGGTTTGTTTTTTACAAACGAATTTAGGTGGTAACGCGTTGATGACGCCCTATTTTGGGGGCGTTTTATTTTTTTTGGAGGAAATATGCAGGAAAAATTTGAAGAGATTAAAATTAAAGCAAGGGAGGAACTTAAAAACATTTCTTCGCTTAAATTACTGAATGATATAAAAATCAAGTTTGTAGGTAAAAACGGCGAAGTAACGTCTCTCTTACGCGGGATGAAAGATATTTCGGCGGATAAAAGGTCTGAATTCGGTAAAATGGTAAACGATTTAAAAGAAGAAGTAAACGCTTACATCGAAAAGAAAGAGTCGGAATTAAAGGAAAAGGAGTTGCAGGCAAGATACGAGAAAGAGTCTGTCGATATTACGCTTCCCGCAAAAGAAGAAAAATCCGGCAGTACGCATCCGCTGACTCTCGTAAAAAATCAGATAATAGATGCATTTTCCGGTATGGGATTCGAAGTGTTTGAAGGACCGGAAATAGATAGCGATTATTATTGTTTTCAGGCTCTTAACATTCCTAAGGATCATCCTGCGCGCGACATGCAGGACACGTTTTATTTCACCGATAATATATTGTTAAGACCGCATACTTCGCCGGGGCAAGTCAGGACAATGGAAAATAAAAAACCGCCTATTAAAATTCTTAGTCCCGGGAGAGTGTATCGCGCCGACGACGACGCATCGCATTCTCCGATGTTTCATCAGATCGAAGGGCTTGTCGTTGACAAAGGAGTGTCTCTTTGCGACTTAAAAGGTCTTTTAGATGAGTTTGTTAAAATTATGTTCGACAGCGAAACGAAAACTCGTTTCCGTCCGTCGTATTTTCCTTTTACCGAACCGAGCGTAGAAGTAGACGTTACGTGTTGTAAATGTCACGGTAAGGGTTGTAGTCTTTGTAAAGGAACGGGATGGATTGAAATTCTCGGGGCAGGCGTTGTAAACAAAAACGTTCTTGAAATGAGCGGTATCGATTCAAACGTTTATTCGGGTCTTGCTTTCGGTTGCGGTATCGAAAGAATCGCAATGATTAAATACGGTGTGTCCGATATAAGAACTTTCTTTGAAAACAACGTGAAGTTCTTAAAACAATTCGATAGGAGATAAGATATGAAAGCGCCTTTATCATGGTTAAAAGAATACGTTGATATAGATTGTACGGCTGAAGAATTGGAAAGCAAACTGTTTTCGTGCGGA
>JAEDMA010000032.1 GCA_016295005.1 Christensenellaceae bacterium | reverse complement strand
ACAAACGTAAAGCACGTCATTTTAATTTTATATATATAAACGGAGGCAACTATGGAAAACTTCGATAACTTTTTAAGCGAGTTAAGCGAACTTTTATCTTTTAAAAGCGTTCAGTCTGAACCCGAAAACGGAATGCCTTTCGGCAAAGGCGTTTATAAGGCGTACAAATGTTTTATGGATAAAGCCGAAAGTTACGGCTTACAAACGATAAATTACGACAACTATTTCGGCGAAGTCGATTACGGCGACGGCGAAGAAATCGGCATAATCGGGCATCTCGACGTAGTCCCCGAAGGCGACGGCTGGAACACCGACCCGTATACTCTCACCGAAAAGGACGGCGTTTTGTACGCCCGCGGTATTTTAGACGACAAAGCGCCGTTATTCATCTGTCTTTATATTCTTAAAGAATTAAAAGAAAAGGGCGTAAAATCCAACAAAAAAATCCGCCTTTTCGTCGGTTGCAACGAAGAAACCGGCTGGAAAGACGTCGCACATTTTACCGAAAAGCACAAATTTCCCGAATACGGCTTTTCGCCCGACGGTAATTTCCCCGTAAGTTACGCGGAAAAAGGCGTTCTGGTTGTAACCTTTAAGGTCCCGACCCTTAAAAATTTCAAAAACGTTAAAGGCGGTTCGGTGGTAAACGCGGTTTGCGGCAGAGCCACCGCCGAAGCGACGGGGAAAATTAATTTCGAACTTATAAAAAAGCACGGTCTTAACGTAAACGGCAACGTAATAGAAAGTATCGGCAAATCCTGCCACGGTTCACGCCCCGACCTCGGCGTGAACGCGTTCAAGGCGTTGTTCGAATATTTTAAAGACGAAGGGGAAGACGTAGGAAAAGTCGTCGATTACCTTTTCAACGACAAGGGCAACATAAGCAAAATGGTAAACGAGCAAGGGGATATAACCTTCTCGCCCGACCTTGCCGAAGAAAGAGACGGTTACATATACATAACGTGCGATTGCAGAATCCCCGCGCCGTTCACCGAAAAGGACGCGACGGATATTTTCGATACGTTCGGAATAGAATACTCGGCAACCTTAAAACACGAACCCGTCTGCGTAGATAAAGACGGAGATTTCGTTCAAACCCTGTTAAAGGCGTATAACGACATCACGGGTAGCAACGAAAAGCCTTTAAGCCAGTGCGGAAGCACGTTCGCGAGAGTATTCGAAAAAGGCTGCGCGTTCGGACCCGAATTCCCCGGCGAAAAAAGCACCATTCACGAAGCCAACGAATGCTGTACGGTGGAACAGTTAAAAACGCTTTACGGAATCTACTATAAAACTATAACTTCACTTATAAAATAAAGCCGCTTTTATTCCGATTTACGGCGCGGCTTTTCGGCAAAACTTACGGAGCAAAACCTTATGAAATTAAACTTAGACAAAAAATCTTTAAGGGGCGGCGGTTTTCTTATAATTGCCGCCGTCTTTTGGGGAAGCGCTTTCATCGCGCAAAAAATCGCCGCGGACTACCCTTTCGCCACTAACGCGTTAAGGTTTTTGTTCGGCGCGCTTTTCCTTCTTCCCGTTATTTTAATATTTAACAAAATACGAATCAAAAACGGCAAAGACAGAGAAGAATTAAAAAAAGAACAGAAAAACTCAGTTATAGGCGGCATAATCTGCGGAGTTGCGCTCGCCCTTGCCACCACTTTGCAACAGTTAGGCTTAACCTTCGGAACGACCGTCGGCAAAAGCGGGTTTTTAACCGCTCTTTATATGGTTATCGTTCCCGTTTCCGGTTTATTCTTCGGTAAAAAGATAGGCCTTAACGTGTGGATAGCGGTAATTCTCGCTATCGTCGGCGCGTTTTTAATGAGTTACACGGGGGATTTTTCTATCTGTACGGGAGATATTTTAACTATTTGTTGCGCTTTTGCGTTCGCGATAAACGTTTCTCTTGTAGATAAGTTCGTTAAAAAAGCCGACGGAATGACGCTTTCCTTTTTCCAACTGCTATCGGCAGGAATAACCGGTTCCGTCGCGCTTATAATAGTAAACGTTAGTAAAATCGAAGTTTTAACCGCAGAAGCGTTTTCACACATAATTCTTCCCGTTCTTTATATCGCGATTTTCTCCTGCGGCGTTGCATATACCTGTCAGGTGTTAGGGCAAAGAGACGTTTCCGCCGCGGCGGCGACGGTAATCATGAGTATGGAATCGGTATTTTCGGTAATTTTCGGCGCGATATTCTTAAAAGAAGAAATTTCCCTTTTAATGGCGATAGGTATCGTTTTGATATTCACCGCAATAATGTTCGCGCAGTTTAACCCGTTCAGAAAAAAAAGTAAAGCGGGTGGAAGCGGAATCGACTTAGAAAATATTGAAATTCTCGAAGAGAAAGAAGACCCCTCCCTTAAAAACGATAACGAAGAAGATTCGGACGATAAATAATCTTTTTGTCGGAAAATAAAATATTTTATAACATTTTGGTATAATCGGTCGAAAACCGCCCATAATACTTTCAAGGGGGGAATTATGAAGACTACTAAAACCAAGAATTGCAAAACTCAAGGGCGTAAAAGTACCAAGGCGTGTAAATAACAAGTTTAAGAGCGCTTTCGATACTCAAGGCTCTTATACGGGCGTAGATTTGTTCGATAAATACGAAAAACCCGTACAAGACGCAGACGACTTATAACGCAAACGAAAATTAGCATAAGGTTTTTTAAGCGTAATAATTTAATAACCTTAAACGGATAACGGCGTAAGACGATTTGAAAAAAATCAAAATCTTACGCCTTTTCGTTAATGAAACGCGCCCCAAAAGTTTTTCTTTTCTGTCCAAACTTTTGGGTTCACATCAAAGTCGCTTGACTTTTTTTTTGTTTTATTATAAAATCTTTTTGCTTTTAAGTTAGTTATACGGTCGCGGGGACGGAGAGAAACCGTCAATGAGGAAAGTCCGAGCGTTACAGAAACAGGGTGCCGGAGAAATCCCGGTGAAGGCGACTTTAAGGAAAGTGCAACAGAAAATTACCGCCGAGCAATCGGTAAGGGTGAAAAGGCGAGGTAAAAGCTCACCGCTTCCGCGGTAACGCGGAGGGCAATGTAAACCCCGCCCGACGCAAGATTGACAAACTTTTTCGCTTGGGGAGTTTCGCCCGAAAAGGTTTAATAAAATATCGCTGGGGGATACGGGTAACCGTATTCGTAGATAAATGACCGTACACGACAGAACTCGGCTTACAGATTAACTTAAAAGATACGAAAGAGCATGGGTAATACCCTTGCTCTTTCTCTTTGTTTTATCTTTTTCGTTACATTTTTCTTTTATAAAACTTTTTTCCCTTTTTCTGCCTTAATTACGTATTATACACCAAACAACGCTTAATTATACCAACAAAAAACAAATTATTACGCATAAAAAATGAAATTCGACAATTAACGACGATATAAGACAATGATATATAAAAATCCACGCCGCTAAAATTTTACATATTTCCCCGTGAATGATAAAATAAAATCAACAAAAGGAATTGCGAACCTGTTTCGGCGAAATAAACCGACGTCGAAACTCGTTGCATTTTAAATAAAAAACGGAGGATTACTGAAATGAAATACTTATCAAAAAACTGGTTTTTACAAATGAAAAATTTATCGTCAGAAGATTTACAAGCGAAGCAATCCGACGCGGCGTACGAAGCAACTTGCGAAAAAATAGCAATGTTAGAAGAAATCGGAAAAACTGCGATAAGCCAAACCGAGTCGGCCGAACAAAAACTTGCCGTATATCCCGATTTAGAAACGTTTTACGGCTGCCCGCTTTTAGTTACGGGTAAAAGTAACGGCGATTACACCATAAACTTCGCAAACGGAAAAAAAATAGTAGTCGATTCCGCTACGGAAAAAGAAAACGAACTTCCCGAAAACTGTTCGGGTTTAACTCTTTCGGCAGCCGAACTTTATTACGAAAACGATCTTTTCGAATTACATACTATTTTTAAAAATAACGAAAAAGAAGAAAACAAGTATTCCTATTTAACGGTAGAAGGTTCTTCTGTTAAGGTATTGTAATTTTTTTGCCGTACACCCGTCGCTTTATTCAAAAGATAAAAGCGGCGGGGTATAAATTTAAGCATTTTTTTAATTAAAAATCAACGATGGTTTATCCTTGCAATTCGTTATTGCAATCGGTTAAGACAAAATTTTGTCCCCTTACTATATTTTAAGGTTATACTTTTTATAAATTTTAATTTTAAACTAAAAATTTTTAATTTAAATCATAATAGGCTTTCTTTTATCCGAAGATTTTTTATTCCACCGCTCCAAGCGGTGGTTGTTTTTCGCTAAAAACTACAAAATTTAACGCTCCCGCTTAACGAGATAAGCGGGAGCGTAGTTTTTATTTTGCGTTAAATATTATCTTTGAAACTGTTGCCGAGATAGGTTCCGAATCCCGAAGACGGTTTTCTTTTAGGCTGATCTGCGGTAAATCCGCTTTTTCTTCTGCCGTTATTTCTTCCGCCGCGACGTCTGTCGTTATCTTTATCGAATCTCTTTAAGCCGTTTCTTCTGCCGCCGTCAGAACGTCTTTCGCCGCCCTTTCTGCCTGCGTTATATGGGGTAGAGTTCTCGTCTTTGTCGTTAGGTATTATAAGAACGTATCTGTTAGGTTCTTTTCCTTCGCTTGACGTGGTAACCGTTTCGCTGCCGGCAAGCGCGGTATGAATAATTCTTCTTTCATACGGCGACATAGGTTCCAGCATAACTTCTCTTCTCATTTCCGTCGCTTTCGTTTCGAGTTTATGCGCGAGAGAAATAAGAGTATCGTTTCTTTTTACTCTGTAACTTTCGCAGTCGACTACTACTTTTTTATATTCTTTGCCGCCTATATTCGCGATAGCGCCCGCAATTGTCTGAATAGCGTCCAAAACTTCTCCGCGATAACCGATAATCGAAGAAGAATTTTCCGCAATTATATTTATTGTGCTTTCGGGAGCGTCTTCAACGACTTCCGCTTTTGCAACGACGTCCATAAAATCAAGAATACCTTGTACGACTTCCGCCGCTTTTTCTAATCCGCAAGGTTTCTTTTCTACTTCTACTACCGCGGGACTCTTTATTTTCCCGAAAATTCCTTTAACCGGTTCTTCCAAAACCTTAATAACCGCGTCTTTTTCCGAAATGCCTAATTCATTAAGACCGGTTTCGATGGCTTCTTCCACCGTTTTACCTGTAAATTTCATTATATAACCTCCTCACCCGTGGGTGGATATTACTTTTTGTCGCCTTTTTTCCTGGTAATAATGCTACCGTTAATAAAGTCTGCTTTTTTCTGCGCGGGTTTGGTAGCGACAGGCTTTTTATCTTCTTCTTTGTTGTAAACCCTTCCTCTTATAACTTCGCTGTTATTTTTGGGTTTACCATATTTTTTATCCGTATAAAGGTTGATAAGCAGGGTAGAACCTATACTTATCAACGAACTTACGATAATGTAAACGGAGAACGCCGCGGTATACATAAACGCGAACACCGCCATCATTATAGGCATCATCCACATCATCATTTTTTGCGTCTGCATACCTTGTCCGTCAACCGTCTGCAATTCCATAGAAGCTTTCTGGCTCTTCGTCATTATAAACTGCATCAAGAAAGTTATCGCGGCGGTTAAAATCGGCAATATATAATAGCCGTTGGGAGCGGTTTTTTCTTCCGTTAAATTCTTCGTAAGAATATTGTATGATTCCTCGCCGGGGAGATCGTAAGTATCTCCGTAACAACTCGAACAACCTGCGCAGCCGCCCGAAACACCGTTAGCTTTAAACGATTCGTAATTTTCAACAGGGTTAGCCTTTGCGCCGTCTCTTATCCAAATATTTTTAACCCATAAGAAACTCTTCGGAATTTCGCGGAAAGTTTTCGCAGCCATCGTAGAACCTACGTCCTGCAAAAATACCAAAGCGGAATCGGCGGGAGGTGTTTCTCCTCCTTCATCTCCGCTTCCTTCTTCCGTTCCTGCGGTTAAAACGAAAGTTTCGCCCTTACTGTTTTTAAGGTAGTTGTTATATTCGTTTTTAACGCCGTCTGTTAACTTTGTTTTGTTGATAGAGTAACTTTCGCTTCCCCATTCGATACCGTCGGTTGTAATATTATAATTTTTACAAACTACAATATAAGCGTTGGCGGTAGTAACGTATAATTTACCTTCAGTTCCGTTCAGAATATCGTCAACCTTGATGTTTGACGGTTTTTCTATCGAAGTGTCTTTTAACTTTTCGTATTCGATAACGAGTTTGTTATTTTCTACTTTGATATATTCTTCGTCGTGTTCGATTCCGTAATAGATAACGTTATTATAAGAAACGCTCATATCGTAAAAATATTTAACGTTCTGATAATGCGAATAAGAAGTAAACGCGCCGATAGCAAAAATAAAAATAACCAGCGTTATTATAGAAGGAAGACAGGACCCGAAAGCCGAATAGCCGTTCTTTTTATAAAGCGCCATCATTTTTTGCTGATAAAGATTTTTATCGTTAGCGTATTGTTTCTGTAATTTTTCGAGATCTCCTCTCATTTCTTCCATTTTAATGGAATTTTTACGCATGGAAACGCGCGAGAAGAAGTCGAAAGGCAAAGTGATAAGTTTAAGAATAAGGGTAAAAAGAATAACGCCTACAGCGATAGAAGAAGTAAGGTTAATAAGCCAGTTAATTATTACGACTAAAAAATTACCCATTGCGGGTTCGGCAAAGTTAATAGTGCCGATTCCCACCAACTGTGTTATATCTATCATTTTAATATACCCATTTTATAACGCTTTTTTTATCGGGAACTTTATCGAATCCCCCTTTGGACCAGGGATTACAACGTAAAATACGCCATATTCCCAATAAAACGCCGTAAAAAAACCCGTGTTTTATAATGGCTTCTTTCGTATACTGGGAACACGACGGTATATACTTACAATTCTTTTCAGAAAGATATTTTTGATAAAATGTGATTAATTTAAGACTTAAAAATTTTAACATTACGTTAAATTATGCCGCACTTTTTAAAAACGTAACCCATATCTTTTTTATAGGTATCCGTCGGCAATTCTTTATCGGAAACTCTCGGAATAAAAACGAAATAGAAGTTTTTTGATAAATACGGAATAAAACTTCTGAAAGATTCCCTTAAAACTCTTTTTAATCTGTTTCTTTTTACGCTGCAACCGTGTTTTTTACCGACTGCAAACCCTGCTTTTAATTCGTCCGATTCTATATAAACCATAGTCAGGCTTCCGGAATAGACTTTTTTTCCTTTCTTAAAAACAAGGTTAAAATCTTTTTCTTTCTTTAATCTGTAATCCAATTTCTTTTAACCGTTAAGCGGAAAGCTTATGGCGACCTTTGTTTCTGCGTCTTTTTAAAACGTTTCTGCCCGATTTAGTCATCATTCTTTTTCTGAAACCGTGTACTTTACTTCTCTGTCTCTTTTTGGGTTGATAAGTTTGTTTCATTTTTATTTCTCCTTAAAAATAAGTTATTTTTGTAATAATTACTATTGTATTTTATAAATTTTAACCTTTTTTGTCAATCAAATTACGCGTTTATTCTTACGGGAAGTACTAAATATAAGAAATCTTCGTCGCCGACCGCTCTCATAATGCAGGGATCTATCGACGTGTTGAAATTCATCGTGATAAAGTCGTCGTTTATTATTTTAAGATATTCGGAAATATATTTCCCGTTAAACGCGATAACTATATCTTTTCCGATTAAATTTATATTTATGCTTTCGTTTACGTTACCGACTTCGGATTTAGCCGAAACGTACATAAAATTATCTCTCACGTCGAGTTTTATTATGTTGAATCTGTCGTTTCTGGCAACTATCGACGCTCTTTCGATACTGTTTAACATGGCTTGTTTATTAACCGTCAACGTATTTGCGAAAGAAGTGGGGATAATGTGGCTGTATTTAACGAATTCGCCTTCTATAAGTCTTGATATAAGCGTAGTGTCGCCGATTTCGATAAACAAACAATTATCTTTTAATATTACTTTAATATTTTCGTCTTCCTTATCGAAAAGTCTTTCTATTTCGGAAAGGGTACGGGAAGGTATAACTACCTTAAAATCGCCGCTCGAAACCACTTCCTTTTTTATAACCGCCATACGGAACCCGTCTAACGCGACGGAAGTTAAAACGTTATCTTTAACTTCGAAAAGGCAGCCTTTTAAGATAGGTCTGGAATCGTCAGTAGCGCAGGCGAACACCGTTTTGTCTATTATCTTTTTAAGCGCTCCCTGAGTCGTTTCGAAATAATCGCCTTCCGATTCTTTTTCTATTTTAGGATAGTTATCGACGGGGAACACCTGCAATTCGCTTTCGGAATCGGAATATTTTATTTCAAGTTTTCCGTCGTCTAATCTACATAGTTCGACTTGTTCTTTTTCTAATTTTTTTGCGAATTCAACGAAGTATTTTCCAACGACTACCGTTTCTCCTTCCATTAAAACTTCCGCTTTTATTTTCTTTTCTATGGTTAATTCCATATCGGTCGCAAGTAAGGTTAAAGAATCGCCTTTCGCGGTAATTTTTATACCTTCAAGCACGGGGTTTGCGGATTTTACGCTTAACGCTTTGCTAACTTTTAATACCGCGTCGGATAAATCCAGACCGTCGCAAATCAACTTCATATGTTCACCTCTCGGAATTTTATTTTAAAGCACAGATACATTATATATTAAAGAAAGTAAAAAATCAAGGTTTATAGGGCAACATTTTTAACCTTTTAAGTGAAAGAAAAAAATCTTTTTCCGTTTGTTTATTTATTTATTACTTAAACTTTAAAATCGGTATTATTAGTAGTAAGGCGTTTATATGTTGATAAGTTCTTTCGGTAAGAGTTTATCTAATTTTTTTAAGCGTTTAAATTGTAGAATTAAAGGTGATAAAATGTTGAATTGTTGAAATTTTTTTGTTGAATTAAATTTTTAAAAAAATAGAAAATAGAAAAATAAAACGAAAAAGAAATAAAAAAAAGGTTATCCACAATTCCACGTGTAATTTTATATTTGTGGAAAAGTTAAGGTTAATAAAAAAATGTATTGTTAATTACGATGTTTTATGATACAATAAATAAAAAGAAAGATTAAAAACGGAAAAAATTATCCACCGGTTGTAGATAAGTAAACCGCTTCGGGCGGAGTAAAAAAGGTTATGAAACACGTAAAAGAGTTGTTTAATAAATACGGAATAGAATTATCGGAAGGTCAGGCGGAAAAGTTCGGTCTTTATTATAATCTGCTTACGGAATATAACGAAAAATTCAACATTACTTCCGTTACTGAAGAGAAAGAAGTTTATATAAAGCATTTTATCGACAGCGTTATAGGAATAAAGTTTATAAATAAAGGCAATCTTATAGATATAGGTTCGGGCGGAGGATTTCCTTTGGTTCCGATAAAAATAATGAAAGAAGATTTGTCCGTCACGGCTGTGGAATCTACCGGTAAAAAATGTGAATTTCTCGAAGTTCTCGGCGAAAAATTAGGGTTTAAGAATTTTACCGTATTAAACGGAAGAGCGGAAGAACTTTCTAAAACGGCTGCGTATAGGGAAAAGTTTGATTACTGCACGTCGAGAGCGGTGGCGAGATACAACACTTTATGCGAATATTGTATTCCGTTCGTTAAAAAAGGAGGTCTTTTCATAGCGTATAAAGGGGACGCCGACGAAGAAGTTAAAGAAAGCGAAAACGCATTAAAAGTTCTCGGTTGTAAAATAAAAGAAAAATACGATTTTTTGCTCGAAGACGCGAAAAGAAGTCTTATAATAGCGGAAAAAATTAAAAACACCCCCGAAAAGTATCCGAGGGGACACGGAAAGGAGAGAAAAAATCCGCTATGAAAGAATTTATGATAAACCCCGCGAAAACCTGCGCCGTTACGGGTCACAGAATAATTTTCGACTTAGACAGGGATAAATTAAAACAAACCTTTATAAATATAATACAAGAAGGGTACGACACTTTTTTAGACGGGTTTGCCGTGGGATTCGATACCGTTTGTTTCGATATTCTTACCGAAATAAAAAAGGAAAAGGATATTAAAATAATAGGGTGCCTGCCATGTATAAATCAAAGCGAAAAATTTAATTTGTCGCAAAAAGCAAAATATAACGAAATGCTCGCTTACGCCGACGAAGTAATTTACGTTACGGAAAAATTTTATACGCCCGATTGCATGATGAAAAGAAACAAGTTTATGGTGGACAGGTGTTCTTTGGTTTTAGCGTATTTAAGAAGAAATTCGGGCGGAACTTATAAAACGGTTTTATACGCGGACGAAAAAGGCATCGCGGTAGAAAAAATATAAAGGAGAGTATTATGGAAAAAATCAGAATCACATTAAAAGACGGAAGAAATATGGATTTGGAACTTTTTTCGGATAAGGCGCCCGAAACGGTAAAAAATTTTCTTAGATACGTTGACGACGGTTATTATAGCGGCACTTGTTTTCATAGAGTAATACCCGGCTTTATGATTCAGGGCGGCGGCTTTACCGACGACGAACCCGGTATTAAAGAAAAAGGTAAAAATTATCCGCCTATTAAAGGGGAATTTATAAGCAACGGCGTAAATAACACGGTAAAACACCTTACCGGCGTTATAAGTATGGCGAGAACTTTTATTAAAGATTCCGCTACCAGTCAGTTTTTTATCTGCGTTACGGATTGTCCGCATTTAGACGGAGAATACGCGGCGTTCGGAAAAACCGTCGACGAAGAAAGCGCGAAAGTGGCGAAATCCATAAGCGAAGTTAAAACTCATTCCTGGCGCGGATACGACGATATTCCCGACGACCCCGTAGTAATAAAATCGATAACGAGAATAGAATAAGTTAAGGTTTTTACTGCCTATCGAAAAAACCCGATAAAAAGTGAGCGGCTATTTGTTTTTCCTATTTTTAGAAGACAAAACGCGGTTTACGAAATTATCGTGAGATTTCATTGTGGCAAGCATAGAAGATTGCAGCGGCGCGTGATTACGATACTCGCCGCTTTTTTCTCCTGTTTTGGGTGTATCGGTGGGTTTTTCCGATTTTTTTTCGGAATTTGCATTATCGAAAAAAGAAGAAATGGTTTTAAGGTAATCGGGCGAGTCGGAAGAAGAATCTTTCGTTTCGCCGTTTTTTCCGTTTAACGACCCTAAAAACGAGTTCAAAATATTAAAAATGCCGAATTTATCCAAAAGATTACTCCTTAAAATTTATTTTAGTACGGAAAAAAAGCAAAAAATCATTGCAAAATTAACCGTTATGGGTTATAATACAAGAGTTAAAGTGTTCAGTCGAACACTTTGGGGCTGAACGCCCCTGCGAATTTTTACTAAAAATTCGCACTCTTTCTTGAAATTCAGCGCAAAAATGTCAGCAAATGCTACGCGCTTGCGCATTTTTGCTTGAATTATAATACAAGAGTTAAAGTGTTCGGTCGAACACTTTGGGGCAATTAATAAACAACATTGAAAGACAACAAGGTTAAATACCTTATAATTTAAATTATATTCGGTTAATATTACCGGAATACACACAGCAACTAATTTTACAACGGAGTTTTTATGAAAAAGACATTGTTAAAGATTTTTGTATCCGTTTTGGCGGTATGCACGGGGCTTATGTGCTTCGTCGGCTGCGGCGGAGATTTTAATCCTGATAGCATTACCCTTACCACTTTAACCAAAGAAGTGGAAGTAGGCGGTTTCATCGCGGAAACGGAAAATTACGTTTATTATATCAACGGCGTAGGCGATTCCAACGGCGACAATAAATACGGCGTTCCCGTTAAAGGTTCTTTAATGGCTGCCGACAAAGCGGATCTAACCAAAACCTGCGTGGTAGTTCCCAAACTTTTCGTTGCGACCGATTATAAAGCGGGCGTTTACGTTTACGACGGGTACGTTTATTACGGAACGACCAACACCGATTTGAATTCTTCCGGAAACGTCGCTAAAGACGAACTCGTTTTCGCTAAATCCAAACTCGACGGTACCGAAACGGAAATTCTTTTCAATGCCGGCGCGTTAAGCACGGAATACAGAATCGTAAAAGCGGCGGATAAAACCGTTTACATTATATATTATTCTTCGGCCGACAAAGCGATTATAAGTTATAACGCTTCCACCAAAGAAAAAATCACCGTAGCCAAAACCGACGACGAAGCGGCGGAATCTCTCGACGCGTATAAATTCGTCGATAACGAAGGAGCGGTTAACGGCGCTGTAGTAATGTTTACTTCCACCGTTTATTCCGAAGAATTCAATCAGGCGAAAAAAGATTCTTTAGGCGATAAATATTCGAGAGCGACGGAATCATACAACAAAGTTTACGCTTATAAAGTAGGCGATACGGTAGAAAATTGTTACGCGGGCAAACTCGTTGTCGACGGTAACAAAAACATTCCTACCAAATTCTCTTTCGTATCGGTAAACGGCAAATACGTTTTCGTTAAGGAAACCGACGGCACCGATAAAGCGATCACCGTTACTTACGCGGTAAACGCTCTTGACTTAGAAAAAACCAAAATTCTTAACGCTTCTTACGTAGAAGACGGCACTCTTATCAACGACCTTAACGCCGCTTACAAAGTAGTAGACGGATATCTCGTTAAATTGTCGCTCGTCGATTCCATAGAAGGTGAAAACGGCGCGTATAACACCGTTATGAAAGCGGATAGCGTAAGCAAACTGTTATTTACCGAAGGCGATTACGTTTATTACGTTAACTCTTCCACTTTCCTTGCGAGAAAGAACATGATGAATTTCGAAAACGAAAACGCATTCGAACAAGTCATTTCCGAAGGCAAAATCGCAGACTCCTGGTACGCGCCCGAAATCAGAGACGGCAACGTTTATTATTGCGACGCTTCCGAATACGGTAATTCTTATATTAAATACGCGTCCGTTTCCGATGCTCTGGATATCGAAAGAGACGAGGACACCGACGAAATAGTATCGGTTAAATTCGCCGTTCATACTTTAATCGGTAAGGTTACCGATGCCGATACCGCAAGTTTCGCAGAGACCGAAATCAACGATTATCTGAAAGAACTTACGGATAACAAAATCGTGTTCGATACCGACGACGAAGGAAACTATGTTCTTAAAGACGGCAAACCCGTTTGCACGCCGCTCGATAAAGCCAACGAAGTTTACGAAAATCTCGGAAATCTTAAAGATTTAGTTTCCGAAACCACCAAAACTTCTCTTAAAAACTACAATAAGGCCAAAGAACTCAGCGTAGAACTTTTCGCTCTTAAAGATTTCGATGAATTAAGCGAAACGGAAAAGACGGCGTTAAAAGACACCTTTGAAAAAGTTTACGCTAAAACCGAAGCGTTGAAAAAGGATAAAGATTATTCGTATAACACGGTAACCGGCATGGTAGAAACCAATGCTATGTACTATCTTAACCTTGCGAACAAATTCTTTAATACCGACAAAAAATAATTTTA
>JAEDMA010000140.1 GCA_016295005.1 Christensenellaceae bacterium | reverse complement strand
ACCGTTTGCCGAAATTGCTACGCCTGCTCTTTCAAATAACGGCCAAAAACCAGAAAAATATCTTGCGTTTGCATAGTCGCTTTCGGTTGATGCAACTACCATTACGTCTAATCCTCTTTCCGCTAACATTTTAGCCGCTTTTTTAATTCTTTCCTTATATTCATAATCAGGAATACATACTCTTTGCATTGTTTTTTTCTCCTTTATTTTTATTAAATTTTTAATATTGTTTTACCCAAAAGGCATAGTCGCTTAAAGAACAAGGCTCACGAAAATTTTGGATGTAGTTAGACCTTTTTGGTCAACGAAAACAAAATTTGAAGTAGTAACGAGGTTATTTAAGATGAATATGACTTTTACTTTATTGTATTTTAAAATTAATTCATAGTCAATACCAAATCGTAAATGAAAAATACCAAATCGTAAATTTTCTTATTTTTTTATTGACAAGTTTAATTTTCGGTTTTAAAATAAAAATATGGAATTCGTTTTAAATAAATTAAGTGAAACTATAACGGTAAACGAAATTGCAAACGTGCATTTTTTTGAGTTTCAAAAAGAATTTTCCACAAAGAACGACAAGCACCCTTTTTCCGAACTGATTTTTGTAAGTAGCGGTACGCTTTTCGTTAAATCGGAAGATTTTAACGGGGAACTTAAAAAGGGAGAAATTATAATTCACCCGTCTAATACTTATCACTCTTTATCTTGTTTTAAAGATAATTCCCCTACGGTAATAATCATAGGTTTTAGGTGTGAAAGTAAAGAATTATTATACTTTTCAAATCATACCGTAAAACTCAAAAGTAAGGATATAGACGCATTATCGGAGATTATTAAGGAAGGAAGAAATGTATTTTTGCCACCTTACGACAAGCCGACTTACAATATGAAAAAGCGTGATAAAAAGGCGTTTGCATCCGAACAAATTTTAAAAATAATGCTTGAATATTTTTTAATAAGTTTAATACGCAAGTATTGTTATTACGAAAAGCAAGAAAACGATACTTCAACCGTCTTTTCAATTAGTGAAATAACAGATTATTTAGACACCAACTTTTTGGAAAAAATAAAGTTAGACGAACTTGCTTTTTTATTCAAAACCAACCGAACGACGCTTTGCAAAGAGTTTAAAAATTCGGTAGGGAAAAGTATTTTATCATACGTTAACGGAAAAAAAACGGAGTATGCGAAAACGCTACTTATTACAACGAATAAGCCTATTAACGAAATAGCGAACGATTTAAAATTTGATTCGCCAAATCATTTTACAAGATTTATAATAGAAAATACGGGAATCACCCCGAAACAATTTAGAGAAAAAGGAGAACAAAAAATATATGAGAAAAATAAAAGTTGAACAATTAACGAAAGACAGTTTTGCTCCGTTTGGAGAATACTACAAAATGACTTCGCCAAGCGGATATGCTCTTCAAGGCGAAATACACTCGTTTTATCCTCGTCCTTATTTCTCCGTTTTCATTGGCTTCTATTCTTAACGGATTTGAAAACTCGCTTCCGTTATCCGTCAGTATTATGGGAAATAATTTTTTGAACATTTCTTGTCCGAGCAAACGATACAAGTATCTGAACGCCTTTATTACGCTTCTGGAAGTGTTAGAATCCCTCAATAATGCGATCATAAATCCGCTTTCTACAAAGTGTAATGTCAACAACACTTTTCCCGCTATCCCACCTTTAACCGTGTCCATTTGCACTACCGGCACAGGATTCTCCGCTATGTATTTCAGATAATCTTCGTACGTCCTTCCTTCGCGGCATTTAGGATCTACTTTATGTTCTACCTTTTTACGCCTTGCTCGGTATCTTACTTTTCTCGGTAAATCTATATTTTTTAATTCAAACATTCCGCCGTCTATATAATTATATATTGACTTTTCGCTTACGCTTAACTCATCTTTATGCGTTGCATAAACGTGGTGTACCGATTGCCCTTGTAAGATCGGTTTTGTAATGATACGTTCTATTTGGATCGCTTCTTTCGCATGTAAGTAAAAGCCTTTACGAACTTCAGACAATTTGGTTCTGTACTCCTTGTAAGCGATTGCCGGCTTGTACAATTTCTTTCGGAAATGACAACTCCGCGTTTTATGACAGCCATTACAGCAATAGGGCGATTTTATTAAACGTTCGCATACCTGTTCTTCATAATTCTCACAATACTTGGCGCATCTTGAACACTTGTAACAGAATTCAGAACATAATTTCGCACCGCAAACGCCTGTCCTATAACAACCGTCCGAGTTCTTACATTGATTAAACGGTCTTCCGCCGCATCCCGTCTCTTTTATTTCCAAATGCTTCTTTATCTCTTTTGCTATTGTCGTCGGATCTCTGTTCAGGGCTTTCCCTATCTTTGTGAGACTTTTGTTCTCTTTCAACATAGTATAAATTTCTATCCTTTCCGTTAATGTTAAATGTCTGTATTTTGCCATTCTTCTTCCTTCCTTTGTCTATGGCATTACGGGACATTTATATTATCTCAAATCTTTATAATGTTTGTAAACCTTACTTCCATACTTTATAATTTTTACTATATTACGGATTTTACCTTTACAATTAAGCATTTTTTATTTTTTTTCGTCTCATGGAAAAGTCGGTTTCCGACTTGTTCCCAAGCCCGTTTTTGAAATAGATTGCAAAAACCTTATCCTGCTTGTATTTTAGTACCTTTTTGCAAGAATTTATTTTTAATTTTTTTGTTTATTTATTTTATTCATTTTATAATTTTACTCACTCCTTTTTACTGCATCCATATACTTAAACGTGAAACGGCCGAAAATATTCCGTTTTATTAAAAATTTATTATAAATATTTTACAAATAAAAATTCTAACATATTTTGTCTTTTATGTCTTTTGTCCATTAGCCCTCGGCAGAGCACACTCTTTGCGTAGCAAAGTATAGTGTGCTACACTTTGCCCAAACTGTTTTTCATTTTGTTTCCCGTTTGCTTCCAAAGTTGCGCCCGCTACGGCGGGCGATATTGATTGTAATTTGTCATATGTTCCTCCTGTTTTTT
>JAEDMA010000139.1 GCA_016295005.1 Christensenellaceae bacterium | reverse complement strand
AAAGAACATATTGCGAATGCAATACAAAAATTTATTTTTGTAAGCCGTGTAATGTTACGTAAAGAACGGTTAAAGGTAAAATCAACAGATTATAAAAATCTGTAACGGGGCAAAGAAGAACGCTCCGAAAATTAAGAGTCAAAGCAAAACGCCTGACCATAAAAACTAACGGCGGCATAGTAAAACCGCTCTAAAAAAAAGATGAAAATAGTTTTCGGCGAAAAACTGAATAACGAAGAAGAGATTCTCGCGAAAAAGATTTCTCACGAATGCGGCGTAAAACACGACACCGCAAGGCTTTTGTTGCGCCGAAACGTGAAAGGGGTAAAAGAAGCGAAAGAGTTTCTTAACCCCGACAAGAAAAAACTTCTTAATCCGCTGTCGCTTAACGGAATAAAAGAAGCGACGGAAAGAATAAAGCAAGCGAAAGAAAAAGGAGAAAACGTAGTCGTATTCGGCGATTACGACGCTGACGGAGTGTGCGCGACCACGGTTTTGGTAAAGGCGCTTAGAGAATACGGAATAAATCCCCGGTACGAAATTCCCGAACGAGAAGACGGATACGGATTAAATCTTTCCATAATAGAAAAACTCGATAAAGAGAAAAAAGTCGGTTTGGTAATTACCGTCGACTGCGGCGTCAGCGACCGCGAAAAGATAAAAGCGTTAAAAGAAAAGGGAATCGACGTAATCGTTACCGACCACCACGAACCGCCCGAAATAATTCCCGACGGAATCGTTATAGACCCCAAAATTCCATGCGGAACGTATCCGTTTACAGGTCTTTGCGGCGCGGGGGTTGCGTATAAATTAGGGGTCGCTTTAATCGGCGAAAAAGCCGACGAACTTCTCGATTACGTAGCGCTTGCTACCGTCGCCGACAGTATGGATCTCGTAGACGAAAACAGAATAATCGTAAGCGAGGGACTGAAACTCTGCAACTCGAATAAAATAAGAAAAGAATTCGAACTTTTAACGGGCGGCAACTCTAAGAAAATAACTTCGCAAACTTTTACCTATTCCGTCGCGCCGAAAATCAACGCGGGCGGCAGAATGGGAAAAGCGAGAATATCGCTCGACTTATTTTTATCCGATAACGAAGTAGAAAAATACGACCTTTCGGTAAAACTTACCGAACTTAATATTCTGCGCCAGACCGAGTGCGACGAGATTTTCGCTCAGGCGAAAGAAATCGTTTTAAGGGAAAACAAAAATCGTAACGACGTAATATGTGTTAAAAGCGATAAATGGAATCACGGTTCGCTGGGAATAGTTGCGGCGAAGCTCGTGGAAGAATTTTCCCGTCCCGTAATAGTGTTTTCCGCGTGCGGAGAGGGGTATAAAGGTTCTGCGAGAAGCACGCCGAGCGTAAACATATACGAAGCGATAAGCGACGAAAAAGATATACTCATTGCCTACGGCGGACATGCTCAGGCGGCAGGAGTAACCGTATTTGCCGATAAATTCGACGAGTTTGAAAAACGGCTTAACGCTTCCGTAAAAGAAAGATCGGGAAGAACAAAAGAAAAGGAAGTCTTCGTCGAGTGGGAATGCGATAAACCGCTCGATATCGACTTTGCGAAAGAAATAGAACTTTTAGAACCTTTCGGCGTGGGGAATCCCCGCCCGATGTTTGCGGTAAGGGAAAACGAAGTGATTTCCACTCCCATAAAAGTCGGGTCGCCGCATTACGGGTTTAAGACAAAGGCTTTAAGCATGCTGGATTTTAACGGCGGAAAGGACGTTTTCGAACTGTCTTTGCCGACGGAAAAAATAATAGTTTTCGAGCCGAACGTTTCCGTGTTCAATAAAAAAATATGCCTTAAAGGGTATTTAAGAAACATCGTCAGCGAAAGGAATGACGCCGCCGCGCTGAAACCTTACGCGTTCGATAACGAACTGAAAAAAATTCGCGGAGAAGGAAAGGAAAACGACTTGTCTTTCGGCGACGGATTCGAAAACGTAAATTATAAAGACGAGTTTTCGGCGTTGTCCGCGGAAAGAAAGGTTTTCGCAGAGTATTTCGCGGTGTTTAAAAACGCCGTAGGAAGGGATTACTTTAACGCGGTGAAATTCTGTAAAACGCTTACCGAACCGGAAAAACTTTTTCAGGCGATATTTTGTCTGGAAGTATTTAGCGAATTAGGCATTTTTTATACCGAAAACGGGAAATTTAAATTTAATCCGCGGGTGAAAAGCGCGTTGACGAATTCCGTTATATATAACGAAATTCGTTCGAAAAAAGGGCTGATATGACAGATATAATTGACAGATTACAAATGGCGTACTCGGGCAAAGATTTAGAACTTTGCATCAAAGCGCACGATTTTGCCAAAAAGGCGCACGAAAACCAAAAAAGAGCGTCCGGCGAACCGTATTTTACGCATCCTTGCGCCGTTTCGGAAATTTTGATAGATTTGGGAATGGACGCGGCGACGGTTGCCGCGGCTTTTCTGCACGATGTAATAGAAGACACGCCCGTATCCGAAGGGGATATAAAAAAGGAATTCGGGGACGAAGTTTTAGAACTTGTTTTAGGCGTTACCAAACTCGAAAAAATAGAGTTTACTTCGCAGGAAGAAGAGCAAGCGGAAAACTTCCGTAAAATCTTCGTCGCCATGGCGAAAGATATAAGGGTAATCATAATAAAACTAGCGGACAGACTGCATAATATGCGCACTTTAAAAAGTATGCCGGAGGAAAAACAAAGAGAAAAATCACGGGAAACCATGGAAATTTACGCGCCCCTTGCACACCGGCTCGGTATGCAGAAAATCAAATGGGAGCTTGAGGATTTGTCGCTTAGGTACCTTGACCCCATTGCATATCATGAGATTTCGGACGGAATTGACCAAAAGAGAGCGGAAAGGGAAAAATATCTCGGCGAGGTTCAGGATATACTGCGCAAGCGCCTTGATTCTATGGGCATAAAATCCCACATTGAGGGACGTGCAAAGCATTTTTACAGTATATACAGAAAGATGTATACCAATAACATTGATCTTGACCAGATGTATGATTTGCTTGCAGTGCGCGTTATAGT
>JAEDMA010000138.1 GCA_016295005.1 Christensenellaceae bacterium | reverse complement strand
CTTATAATGGCGTACTCGCTGATGTTGCCTACGCTCTTCGGGATATTCTTTTATAGGGAATATCCGAGCGTTTGGTTCTATATCGGATTAGCTTTGCTTGTCGCGGCGGTATTTCTCATAAGAAAAAAAGATCCGAAAGAGAAGTATGAAACGGAAGAAACACAAAAGAAAGTCGGGGGAAAGTGGCTTGTTTATGCTTTTCTCGCGATGATCATGAACGGCGCCCTGTCGATTCTGCAAACCTATCAGCAGAAATCGACGGGCGGCGAATTCAAAAGCGAATTTATGATGACGGCTATGATAATTGTTTTTGCGTTCAGCGCGATTAAAATAGCGATAACGGCAAGGAGCAATAAAGAATCAGTCGTCGTAAACTTCAAAAAAGGCTGGTGGGTAGCCGCTATTTACGGTATTGCGAACGCTCTACTGAATTTACTTGTTATGGTAGCCGTAGGGTTGCTACCTTCCGGAATTATATTTTCTACTATTTGCGGCGTAAGTCTTGTGATTACGTTTATTCTTTCCGTAACGATTTTTAAGGAAAGATTAAACCCTGCGCAAGTAATAGGGTTTATAATCGGTCTTTGTTCGACAGTGATTATGAATCTTTGATCAAACGATTATTTTTTATGAAAAATTTATTAAAACAATACGACATATGCGTCGGAAACGCTACTAAAACTGTATTCAATAACGACAACGATATATATCAGGACGGAACGTTGCCGCTGTATCGGGATAAAGACGGAACTTTATGGGCAATAAGCGGACATACTCACGCGGGGCATATCGGAATGTTTAAAGGTACTTGTATAAGTGACCTTGCCGAAGTGTATCCGACTAAAATGAATTTCGAAACGGGAAGCGCCGATAACGCTTTTAACGGAATCAAGTATCCCGAAGGAATAAAGTCACGCGGCTCCGTATGGCCGATGGGTTTATATATTTGCCCGAACACTCACCGTTTTTTCTGTTTTTTTCACAACGAAACGGGTTGGAACGGTAAAGGCACGGGCTATGACGCTTACGGATTATGCGATAAACCTAACGGGGATTCCGATTTTCGTCATATAGGTCTTATAGTATCCGACGACGAAGGGAAAACGTGGAGTTTTTTGCGTTGGGTGCTTACTTCCGAACAGGTGTGCTTTACCAAGGCGTACAATCCCGACGGAATAAACGTTCTCGGACAGGAAAGTAAAAGATTGTCGCTCGGAAGCGGCGATTTTACTCTTTTCGTAAACGAACGCGACGGATTTATGTACCTGGTGTATAATATCCTTTCTTTCGATTTTGACGAAAAAAGGTTGTCGGGATGTAACGTGTATCTTGCGAGAACGCGGATTCGTACAGACGGAATTATGGGCGATTTCGTTAAGTTTTACGACGGAAGGTTTTCGGAACCCGGAAACTTCGGAAAGGAAACGCCGATTGTTGAAAACGCATGGCACGCAAGAATTACATATTCGGAAAATTTAGGCGCTTACGTTATGAGTTCTACCGCGGTTAATTCTTCGGCTTCCGACGTAAGTGAATTTGTACCCGATTACGCCGAATTCAGAACGGGGAAAACTCTTACCGAGTGGAGCGAACCGATTACTATTCCGTATAAAGAAGGCAATCGCGGTTATTTCGGTAATCATTACGTTTCATTGGTGTCCGAAGACGATAAGTCTTCCGCTTCGGAATTAAAGGGCGGGGTAGCGGCGCTTTTGTGTCATAACGCAACCGACGTTATTAAATACCCGCTGAAATTTTATAAAAAACGCAGTAAACTGTTTTTCTGAATAAAACCAAAAAATATATTGACTTAAATAATATAAAGAGTTAAAATAACAATATAAAAAAGAAAAGCGCCGAAATGTAAGTTTCGGCTCTTTTAAAAGGATAAAAAATGGAATTTCGTTTTTCGTTTTTGGAATTCGCCGTCGTCGGCGAAAAAGTATTCTTAAAAGGCAGCGACAAAAACTTGTTTCCTTTTGTTGAAATCAACGTGGCGGGGGAGAATAAGGATATTCACTTCGGAGTTAAAACAATCTCATCTTCGGAATGCGGCTCGTTAAAATATGTTTCGCACGATTTGCGCGATAATTCGCTCACGATAGTTCAACGGGGCGAACACGTGGAAGTCAGCACGTGTTTTACCGTCGCGCAAGGTACCGATTGCGTATCGGTTTATACCGAAGCGAAAAACGTTACCGACGGCATTATCGTGGTTGACCAGGTTTCTTCGTTTGTTTATGCAGACGTTTGCCCGACGGATAAAACGGAAAACGCGTATCTTTATAATTTTACTCAAAGCCATCACGTGGAATGTCAGCCGAGAAAAACGTCTTTATACGAACTCGGTTTGTTTGAAAATTTTTCCAGAGAAAGACGCGTTGCCGTGAGCAACGTCGGAAGTTGGTCATCTAAGGAAAGCCTTCCGCAAGGCATTATCGAGTACGACGGCAAATATACTATGTTCCGCATTGAATCGAACAATTCGTGGTATTACGAAATGAGTGATTTGTGCGGCGCAGACAATAAGTACGTGTACCTTTATCTTGGCGGAGCGACGGGAACTTTCGGCGATTTTTACGTAAATCTTATACCGCAGGAAACTTATCGCACGCCCACCGTTGCGATAGCCGTATCGGACAGTCTTAACGGTGTTATAGGTGAAATGACTAAATATTCCCGTTCGCTATATAATCCTTGCAAATCGGATAAAGACCTTCCCGTGATATTTAACGAATATATGCATTTATCGTGGGATTGTCCTACGGAAGAAAACACCCGCAAATACGTTCCTTCGGTTGCCGCGCTCGGCGTAAAATATTACGTAATAGATTGCGGCTGGCATAACGAAGAAGACGGCAAAATAATCTACCCGTACGTCGGGCAATGGAAAGAAAGTAAGGCGAGATTTCCGCACGGGGTAAAAGCGATAACCGATTATATCCGCGCACACGGAATGAAAGCGGGTCTTTGGATAGAACCTGAAGTAGTAGGCTATAAATGCAAGGAAATGCTCGATTATTACGACGAAGATTGCTTTATTCACC
>JAEDMA010000002.1 GCA_016295005.1 Christensenellaceae bacterium | reverse complement strand
CGCGTTCTTCGGAGCGTTGCTTTTAGGCGTCTTTAATTTCTATCAGGCTTCTTCTATCGGTATTATCGGCGGCGCTGACGGTCCTACCGCGATTCTCGTTTCCAACAAAATGGCGGCGGCAAGCGGTAACGACGGACTTTTGGCGGGTATCGCTCTCGCGGCGTATTCCTATATGGCGCTGGTTCCCGTTATCTTTCCCCCGGTTATCAGACTTTTCACAACCAAGAAAGAAAGACTTATCAAAATGGAACAACTCCGCGAAGTTTCCAAAACGGAAAAAATTCTTTTCCCCATTATCGTTACTATCGCGGTTTGCCTTATCGTTCCGTCGGCTACTCCCCTTATCGGATGCCTTATGCTCGGTAACCTTATCAAAGAATGCGGCGTAGTTCCCAACCTTTTAAACACCGTTGCGAATTCGCTTCTCTATATATGTACCGTGTTGTTAGGTCTTTCCGTAGGCGCAACCGCAAACGGTACCACCTTCTTACAGCTTCAGACATTATACGTATTCGCGTTAGGTATCGCTGCGTTCGTTGCCGCGGCTATCAGCGGCTTACTCTTCGGTAAACTTATGTGCGTTCTTTCAAAAGGTAAGATTAACCCGATGATCGGCGCGGCAGGCGTTTCCGCCGTTCCTATGGCTGCCCGTGTGGTTCAGAAAGAAGGTCAGAAAGACGACCCCTCCAACTTCCTGCTCATGCACGCTATGGGACCGAACGTTGCAGGCGTTATCGGTTCGGCTATCGCCGCCGGTATCCTGATGACAATATTCTTATAATATGAAATCGCTTAAAAGAATTTACCATTTTAAAAAAATAGACTCGACGTCTGCGTATTTATTACGCAGACGTTCTGTTTTAAGAAATTTTTCTTTCTGCTCCGCTGACTTTCAGACTTCGGGAAAAGGAAGAACGGGCAGAAAATGGCAGGCAGCCTCCGGCGAAAACCTGCTCTTTTCTCTTCTCGTTTCAGATAAATATCTCGTAAATTCTTTCCGACTTCTCTCGGTGGCTTCGGCGGTCGCCGTTATATCCGCCTGCGAAAAGTTCGGTGTGAAAAATTTGTCCTTAAAGTGGCCGAACGACGTCTACGCCGACGGCAAGAAACTTTGCGGTATTCTGCTCGAAAGCGTTTCCGACGACGGCGAGATTGCCGAAATAGTCATCGGTATAGGAATTAACGTTAACCAGACGGAATTTGACGGTGATTTTTACAGAGAGCCGACTTCCCTGTTTTTACAAACCGGCAAAAAAATAAACATCGGCGATTTTAAGAAAACCGTTTATAAAGAAATTATCAGAACTTTTAAAAAGATTAAAAGGGGCGATCTTTCTTTTTTAGACAAAGCGAAATCGGTAGATTTCCTTAAAGGAAAAACTATGTTTGCCGAAATCGACGGCGAAAAAAAACAGGTTACCGTTATCGGTATAGAAAAAGACGGACTTAAAGTTGTAGTTGACGGAATAGAAAAAACGCTTTTCTACGGAGAAGTTTCTTTTCACGTTTAAGGGCTTAGCGTTTTATCTTTTTAGAGCCGTTAAAATTATAAATTCAGTAAAAACCACTTCCCCGCAAGGCTTTCGCCTTGCGGGGAAGTGATTTTTTTATAAGCTTTACGCTTAATTCAACAATTTATAGACTTTTTTAGTATTGCGCTCGGTCCGGCGATTTACTTATATGGTTATATACGAAAACGCCTATGCGAGTTCGGTTAACCGTTTTTATTTAAAAAAGGAGCGACTGCTCCTTTTTTTTGATTTTTACTAATTCGTTTCGTTTATTCGGCGGATACGGTTTCGCTTTCCGGTTGAGTTTCGGTCAAATCGCTTCCGAGAACCGCTTCTTCTTTCTTTTTCCTTGCGATCAACTTTCTGAAATCGCTTGAAAAGAAAAATCCCGTCAGCATTATTATCGCAAACACGATAAGGTACGACCATATCTGCCCGTGCGCCTTATACGCGTCGTACGCGCAGAAACACATAAATCCGCAACATATTATTCCGACCGATGGAAGAATAAATCTTTTAACCACGCCGAGTTCTTTACATTTTACCATCATCGCGACAAATATCGGGATATATAACGCGTAAAGCGTTATTATCGATGCTTCGTCCGATTCCCAACACCAGAACGCGGGTATTTTGCTCGTCGGGTTCATAAAAACCAATTCCCACTGCATTAACCACATAAAACATACGAGCAATCCTAAAATAGACGACGACTGCGGCATATTGGTTTCTTTACTTATTTCGGCGAAAAGTTTCGGTTTCGGTCCTTCGTTTCGTACGGATATGGAGTAAAATCCCCTACAACAACCGAGCATCAGACCGTTCATCGTTCCTAAACACGATATTATTACGAACACCATTACTATGGTTCCGAATACCGGACTGTTAAAAAGCGCGGAAAACGCGTTTTGCGGTATAGAGCCGCTTATCAACCCTGCGTTTATTTTAAGCATTTCTTCGGTAGAAAGAGCGCCCGTAAGACCTAAAAAGTATAAAAGATACGCGGCAATTACTATTATCGCGCCCAAAATAAGCGCTAACGGTAAATTCCGTTTCGCGTTTACCAGTTCGCCGTTAATGGACGTAGCAACTATCCAGCCTTCGTATGCAAACGCGAACGCCGCTATCCCGGCAAAAAAACCGCCGTTGCTTACGAGTTCTTCCGTAACGATATTCGCCGTGAACGCTTCTATCGTTTTACCGTTTATAAGCCCCGCAATAAGCCCCACGACCGCCATAATTACGAGCGGTATCATCTTTATAAACGTGGCAGATACCTGCAATTTACCCGCAAGGCGCGGCGATAACGAATTTATCGCAAACCCCGCCACAAGGTAAGCGCACGCAACGGACATCTGCGCGCCGGTGCTTGACGCTATACCGAACAACGAACACGTGTACGACGCCGATATCCAGGCGAGAACGCTCGTCAGCGTGGGATAATATACTACCGACATAAACCAACCGACGTAGTAGGCGTACCTTTTACCGAGAGTTGCTTCCGCGTAATCCACTATCCCGTTTATTTTTTCGTATTTCTGAGCGAGCGTGGCAAACACTAACGAACAAATCATCATTATCACTCCGACTATCGCCACCACCGCAAGCGTTTTTACGATATTGCCGTTGGTAAAAGACAGCACTTTGCCCGCCTTAAAAAATATTCCCGATCCGATAACGATTCCGACCACCATACATATCGCGGTTACAAGTCCATACTTTTTTGTCAATTTTTCCATATGCTTTTTCCTTTTTATAAAAAATTTATCGAGATTATACCATAGAAAAAAGAAATAAGCAACAAAAAACGTGTGGAATTGTTAATATCTTTCATTTTTACCGCAAATCTTTTCCGTTAAAGATTGTTTTGCGGTTTTTTCTTTTGCCTTAAACGACGCTTTTTCAATATAAAGTTTAAGTCCGCTGCTTTAGATTCGCCGCGGACTTAAATACCGATTTTGAAATTCTGATTTTTATCTTAAACGAAACCGCCGCTTCGCCGTCAGTTTTTATACTTTAAGGTTACGGTTTCGTCTTCGTTATATATTACCGCTTCGCCGTTAAACGAATATTTTTCGGTGGCGGCAAAATACTCTTTCGCCGACTTAAAGGGCGGAACGTTATTTTTTATAATTTCTTTCGCGCGCGCCGCGTCGTCTTTTAAAAGCAGGTAAATAGTCCCTGCCTGCACTTTCGCGGAATTCACGCAAAGCATATACGGGTCTACGATTTTAAATTCCGACGTATGATTCGCCCCTTCCGCGCCGCCTATAAAGGGGTGCGCGCAAGGCATTATCGCCGAAACCGCGCCGAAGTCGGTTATCCCCGCGCCCGCAGGCGTATCGCGCGACAAAAGGTCTTCGGGGAAAATTTCTTTCGCCGTATCGTAGAAGGCATCCGTCAATTCCGCGTTATCTATTCTCGGGTGGCAACCGAACGTATCTTCGATTTCCAGTCTGCAACCCATACTCGCCGCAGCGGCGGCGAACGCGCGATTTACTTTATCGTTTAACTGTACGAGCGATTCGAAAGTGAGCGCGCGGACCATCGCCTGCACCACGATTTTATCGGGTATCTGGTTGACTGCCGCTCCGCCTTCTAAAACGACCGAAGAAAACCGCATAAGGTTCTTTACGGAAAAGGTTTCGCGAAGGTTGTTTACGGCGGTTATGGCGCTCGTGGCGGCGTATAAAGCGTTATTTCCGTTAAACGGACTTGCGGCATGCACCGCTTTGCCTTTGAACGTAAACCTCTTATCGATACTTCCGCACCAGCCGAGATTGTTGGAAAAGCCTTTGCCGCCGACGTGTATCATAAAAGCCATATCCACGTCGTCTAAATAACCGCGTTTCATAAGTTCCGTTTTGCCGTTGGCGGCGCGCAGAATTCCCTTTTTCTTCATCTCTTCGATAAAATCCGCCGACTGAACTTCTTCCGCGGGTACGGCGATAAGCCTTACGTTTCCGCTTAAACGAGATAATACCGTTTTATCCGTCAGAGCAATCGCCACGCCCAAAAGCGCCGCGCTTTGCCCGTTATGTCCGCAAGCATGCACCGCCCCCGTTACCTTGTCGCTGTCTTTATGCGAAGGCACGCAAATAGCGTCGAGTTCGCCGAACACCGCTATTTCAGGTCCTTTTCTTCCCGTTTCTATATCGACGTAAAACCCCGGAATATCCTTGAATTCGTTTACCGTGTAGCCGAGTTTTTCGTATTCGCCTTTCAAAAACGCGTGCGTTTTCCATTCCCGAAAGCCGAGTTCGGGAGTTTTCCATACGCTTCTTTCGGCGTTTAAGATTATTTCTTTTCCGTCGTCTATGCGGTCGAAAATTTCCTGCATATATTTATCGTTCGCCATATTCTTATTTTCCTTTTTTTAAGAGTATGCGGAGCAAACTTTTTGCTCCGCATTTATCATATCGTATTTTTTACTCTTTTACAACCTTCTTACGCCGCCGCGCCCGTATTTCTCAAATAAGTTCCGTTCGCGTCGCAGATACCCGATTTAGTACCCGTAATATCTATAACTTCACCGCCTTTTCCGTAACCGAACAATACGTTGACGAAAGGAGCGGTAGAAGCGAATCTCTTCGTAAGAGAAGTTATCGCCACAGTCGTTTCGGCAGTACCAACGAAATAAGTAAGCGATACGCCTTCGTAAACGCATACGTCTTCGATATAGATATTCTGCGCCGAACCGCCGATTCCTCCTACGCGATATTTTTTATCGGTAACATTTAAAGTCCCCTTTACGTTCGCGTAATTTTTACAGTTTTTGATATAGGTATCGGTTGCGCTTAACTCTTTGCCGATTCCCCTGCCGAATATACCGCCTACGTTCATAGAACCTGTAATTTCGCCCCTGTTTTCGCAATTTTCAAGTATGAAAGCAACGGAGTCTGCAAGTCCGAATATACCGCCGACGCAATTTTGTTTGCTCGTTATATTCGCGTAGTTTACGCAGTTTTTAACGGTAGAAGAGAACATTACGCCGATAATTCCGCCTACGCAGTCTTTGGCGTTTGCCGTTTCGCTTACGCCGATTACAAGACCTTTGGTCGTATCGATTTCGTCGCCGTTTTTAGCGCCGTTTACGCAGTCCGTAGCGGTACTGTTCGTCTGAAAATGTCCGAACACGCCGCCTATACGATAGTTACCGGTAATCGTTCCTTCGTTGACTAATCCGCTTGCGGTAAGATTGTTGTTCGCCCTGCCGATTACGCCGCCGATTTCGAACGAGCCGTAAACGTTTCCGTAGTTGCGGCAATCGGTTACGTTATGAGCAGCCGAGCCGTTATCAAGACCGATTACGCCGCCCGCGGTGTGGATCGCAACGCCTTCCAAGCCTATTTTGCCGTAGTTTTCGCAATTAGTTACGTTGCCGGTATTATACCCGACGACGCCTGCAAGGTGGTATGCCGAAGTTGAATCGGGAGCGTTTATCTCCGCGTAGTTTTTACAATTCGTTACCGTGCCGCTGTTATTGCCGACAACGCCCGCGATTCTTAAATCCGTCGTCTTCTGAGTGGATACCACGCTGCCGTTTACTATAACGTTTTTAACCGTTCCCGCGTTGTTGCCGAAAACTCCGTGATACGACGCGTCGCTGTCCGACGAAGTGATTTTAAGCGTAACGGTCTTTTCCGTTCCGTCGTAAACGCCCTTAAACGAATTGGTTTTCGTACCTATACCGAACCAGCCGTTGGCGTTAAGCGTTATATTTTTATTTTCGGTAACGGCAGAAGCGACTTCGGTATACGCGAAAGGCGTTAAGTCGATATTTTCCGTCTGGCGGAAATATTTGCCGTTATAATCGTCGATTCCGAGATTCACGGTGATATGAAGATTCATTAAATCGTCAATATTTTCGATGAGATAAGGAGTTTCTTCCGTGCCGTTTCCGTTAAATATCGGAGCATTGTTTTGCGCCCATTCGTTATTAAACGATTTTTTGAGAGTTTCGCCGAACGCTTTGCCGAGCGCAAGCATGGAAGTCGCGTCGTGATGAGCAACGTCGTCGTTATCTTTAGTATAAGAACACCAGTCGGCGTTCGCTACGTCTATATACCAGGCGTCGGGGTTAACGTTTGCGTACTGCTTTTTAACGAAGTTGATTTCGTTATAATGTCCCCAGCGTTTGGTTATGCCGCCCTGTATTACCGACATACCGTCCGAAGGAAGATAGTTTTTATTTCCCCATTCGGTTTTTAAGTCGGAAACGAAGTTGTTCCACAAAACGCCGTAATCCTGATAATAGTTAGCGCCGTCGTTTTCGCCCTGCATCCACATAAACGAAACGATTTCGGGTATCGATTTTAAGGAAAGCGTCGCCATACCGCTATCGACGTAACTCAACATCTGGTTATAAAGGTTTTTGCTCAAATCGGCGTCGTCTGCTATTCCCAGATATTCGTAAGAAGAAGGCGAATACCAGTTATTGTGAAGGGTCGAACCGCCCGTAGCCGTCTTTATGATATAGAAGGTTTCGTTCGGGTAGTTTTTATTAAGGTATTCGGCAAGACCGACTTCAGGTCCGAAAGTGTCGCACGCGTCGTATTTTCTGCCGTAACCCGTTCTTACGTTGACGAACTTTCCGTCGTTTTCTTTTTTAGCGTCTTCGCCGCCGAACGGAGAAATACTGTAACTTATTTTTACCGTTTCGACTTCTTTGGCGTATTTTACCCTTTCTTCTTCCGAAAGGTGCGAAGCGTAAGTAAAACCTACGGCATTGCTTTGACCCGCAAGAACGATAACTTTAGCCGCTTCCTTATCGGCAAAACGCGCTTCGAGTTTAGTGTTTCTCTTTAAGGTGTCGTTAGCAAAATTCCATTTCTTTCCCGTGACGGTATCGTACCAACCGGTAAAATATTTGGTTCCGTCGGCATAAGTCGGTTCGGTTTCGGGTTCGGTAAGAGTATCGCCGTAAGACAATTCCGTCATCAATTCCCCGTCGCCTATCTGCGCTTTGAATATGTTTTTATAATAAGGTTTAAGACCGTCCGCAGGAGAAACTTTGTCGGCTTTTTCAGCCACTTCCGCAAGAGAAGCGGAAACTTCGTCGGTATATTCGTAAGTAGCGCTTTCTTCGTCGTATGTAAAAGCTCTCACGGTAAGTTCCGTGCCGTACTGACTTTTCGGTACGTTATATACGTTTACTCTCGCTTCCATATACCCGTTCTGCCCGGCGAATCCCGATTCTCCGCAATCGGATTCCTTCCAGGTTTCGACGTAATAAAATTCTTTTATATCGTCGCTCGTTTCCGCCGACAATTCCGCGCCGTTAAGTTTATCTTTCGCCGCGATTATTACGCCTGCCTTTTTACCGTTCAACGCGTTATACTTTTCCGTTTTCATAAGAACGTGGAAACGTATCGCGGAGTTAGTAGTATCGTCTTCGATATACCTTAAAGACGAGCCGTAAATATAAAAGTCCTTTTCGGTTGCGTTCGCCGTCGTCGCGTTACCGAAGTTCATAAAGACAAAAAGGCTTATACATGCAATCAGTATCGCGCAAAGTATCGTCGCGAAACATTTTCTTTTTCCGATATTCATATATTTTTCTCTCCTTTTATCTAATTATTTCCCGTAGACGAGTCCCCGAAAGGATCTTCTACCGTCCATTTGTCCGTCCAGGGGACGTCCCCGCTTGCAGTTAAAACGGATTCCGTTTCCCAGGTCAGGAACTTCAATTCCGCTTTAGAATAACATTTTTTCTTTTCCATTTTTTTCCTCCAAAAATTTCACCCGACGACGTTTTTCGCTGTTTTTGCCGTCGGAATCGCTTTTTCTCGTATTTTCTTCCCTTACAGTTTCATACCCGAAGTCGCTATTCCTTCGACGAAATAACGCTGGAACACAAGGTACAAAACGAGTATGGGCAGAATAATTATAAGACAACTCGCCATCTGCGCCGGATAGTTTTTGCCGATGGAATCCTTAAACGTCGCGACGATGAGTTGCAACGTGTAAAAATTATCCGTTTTTAAGTAAAGCATCGGTCCTAAATAGGCGTTATACTGACCGATAAAGTGCAACAACCCCTGCGCGAGAAGAGCCGGAACTATCAGCGGCATTATTATTCTGAAAAAAGTCCCCGGCCAGGATAATCCGTCGAGTTTCCCCGCTTCCACGAGAGAATCGGGTATACCGAATATGAACTGGCGCAAGAAGAATATTATGCTTACGCCGCCGAACAGTTGCGGCACTATCAACGGGAAGAAGTTAGCAAACGAACCTATATTCGTCCAGCCGAACGCGTTATACAACATATAATGCGGCACGAGAAGTATGGTTCCCGGTATCATCATCGTGAATATCAGTATCGCGAAAAACGCGTTTCTGAACGGGAAGTTTATCTTCGCGTACGCAAACGCCGCCATTGCCGACACGAGTAAACATACGAACGTCGGCGCGAGCGACGTTATCATCGTGTTCATAAATCCGCTTAACAGCAGGCCGTAATCGAAAAACGCTCGGTATCCTTGCAAGGAAAATCCGTGTTTGCCGATCATCGTGAACGGCACGGTCATCGCGTCGAGTTTGGTTTTGAAAGACGTACACAATATTATCGAAAACGGCAGTATTACCATTAACGAAAACAATACCAACAATACGTAGTCGAGCGTCATCGCTCCGATTCTTTTATGCGACTTCATAACTCACCCACTTTTTAGAAAGATAGAAATGCAATCTCGTTATAAGCACTATGATTGCCGTAAGCACAAGGCTCGCCGCGCACGCAACGCCTACGTTCGTGTACTGGAAGGCTTCCCGATAGATATAGAACACCCCGGTAAGACACAATCCGTCTTTGCCCGTCGGAGATATTATCTGTATCCGCGTGAATTCCTGCAGCGACCCCATCGTTCCCATAACCAGCACGTAGAATATCGTGGGAGTTATGGCAGGTATGGTTATGTGCGTAAACACCTGAATAAAGTTTGCCCCGTCGAGTTGCGCCGATTCTTTAAGCGAAGCGTTTACGTTGGTTATCGCCGCCGTAAAAAGCAGTATTCTATAACCCGTGGAACTCCACACCGTCATTATGACGACCGTCCACATAAGATGGTCGGCATCTAACCAGTTAAATCCGTTAAGTCCTAAAATCTGGTTCATTACGCCGTGGTTGGCGTCGAATATTTCCTGCCACATAAGCGTGGTGGCGGTTACCGAACATACGTACGGTATAAAAAGTATAAGTTTGAATACTTTAGTCCCCGGAAGCCCTTTGGAGATTACTTCCGCGCATATTACCGATATAACTATCGATACGGGTACGCTGACAATAAGTATAAGGTTGTTTTTAAGCGACGACCAGAACGTTTCGTCTTTTAGTGCCGTCGCAAAATTTTCAAACCATATAAACGTCGCACCGTCGAACGAGAAGAACTTGGGCATATCCAGCACCGTCATGGCAAAAGCCATTACCGCGGGTATCATCGTAAATATCAACAACCCCACGAGCGGCAATCCGCCGAACAGTAATCCCCAGATTACGTCTTCTTTTTTATAACGTCTGCGTTTCCGCTTTTCGGTCGGAGCGGCGTTTATCGCCTGCGCCCCGACTTGATTATTACTCATCATTTATTTTTCCCTTATTTTTTCTTGGTATATTTTTGTAACGTCGTGAATGTGTTTCTGTACTGCGACGAAGTAAGGAACGCAGGGAAAGTCATCTTTCCGTTTCTTACTTTCTGGTTTACCGCCTGCGCCCAGTCGTCTATCCAGTCGCCGTCGGATAAGAACCACCAGTCGCCGGGAGTCTGATAGTACGCGCCGTCTACGAATATCTGCATGTTGGCAGGTTTCTTGCCTGCGGCGACTTCTTTATCCACGTGAGCCTGCGCAAGGTCTTTTTCGTTCATTACGATGGTGCCTGCGTCGGCAAGTATCTGCTGTCCGTCTCTTCCGGAAGCGAATCTCACGAACAGATACGCCGCGTTTTTAACGGAGGAACCGCTCCACACGCACGCGCAAGCGGAACCCGAGTGCGCCGCGGGGATTCCCGAAACTTCGTTGCCGTCCTTATCCTGTCCGCGATAGGTAAGCATGGGCGCAACGTCCCAGTCGAAGTCGTCTATCTGACGGAAATCGTCTACGCTGGCGCGTACTTCGACTATCATCGCCGTTTTGCCCGAGATAAAGTAACCCGCTCTCCCGTTGGAATTAAAGGTTTCGGGGTTCGGGGAAACTTCTTTATTTCTTATCGTTATATCGCGATATTTCGCTTCGCCGACGGCAAGTTTATCGGTAGAACCGCTCTTTAACGCCGATTCGTAAGCGCTTATTCCCCCGTTTATTTTATAGGGTATTATTTCTTTGAAAGTATCGGTTATGCCCGCTTTACCCGACATATTCGATTCGTTTTTCTTCGCGGAAAGAGATAAATATTCCGCGAACGCCTGTCGCTGCGAAGGAAGCACGTCGCATTTCGCCGCGAGTTCGTCGGTCAAATAAAATTTATCGTTGAATGACAATATCTCGTTTCCTTCGTACGCCGTTCCGTTTACGGTTACGGTTTCGCCTTCTTTTACCTTATAGTTCACGGTTGCGTCCGTCAACGTGAAAAGATAATAGCCGCCGTTATACGTTTCGCTGTCCGAAGGCACGTATCCGATACAACTTCCGCCGACGGAAAATCCGTAGTTAAACCACCAACTGGTTAAAAATCCGTAATCTACGCTCGTACGCGCTTGCACGTATGCGGCAAGGTCCGCGCATTCTTCCCAGCTCATCGAGATACGGTTATTGAATATCTTGTTTTCTTTATCGTACCCCACGGCTTTTACCGTTGTGGTTATGCCGAGAGATTGCTTGGTGTTGCCCGCGGCGTCTTTTCCGCCGTTATTGAAGGCTTCGAGATCTTTTTCGTAAACGCTGACGATTTTTATGCCTGCGGTCGCAAAAGCGTTTTTGTTATAGTAAATCGCCGTCGCGCCCGAACCTTTCGGCAACGCGTAATAATGCGCTTCGGGTCCCGTTGCGGTCGTCGTTTTTACGTCGTAAAGATATCTGCCGACGGTGTTTTCAAACATTCCCGCGATTTCCTGTTCCATATTAAATTCCGAACAGTTACTCTTTATATATGGGTCGAGATTTTCCATAAACCCGAGCGTAGCCCATTGTTTATAGTATTCGTCCGAAGCGTAGAACACGTCGGGCGCGCTTTCGCCCGTAAGCGTCGCTTTCATCGTCGTTTCATACGTGGACGACGGTTTTTGCGTATATACCGCCTGTACGTTATATTTCGCGTATTTTTTATTGAACTCGGCGGTTAAATCTTTCATTCTCGCCGCTTCTTCGCCGTCGCTCGCCGACCAGACCTGTATGGTCGCCTTATCTGCGGAAGCGACTATATTGCCGTTTTCGTCAATCGTTATATCCGTTCCCGACGCTACTCCGCCGCAACCCGTGAAAGCCGCGCCGAGTATTCCGAGTGCGAGCGTTAAACAAACAAGTTTTTTTGCCGTTTTCATCATTATTCTCCTGTTTTTTTACCTTTGGTTATTTTTCCGTTCCGGCGAAAGTCCGCCGAAAGGTTATTTTTATTTATCGTTTACGAGAGAGTTGAATTTCTCCGTAGCCGCCGCCCCGTTAAGCACCGAATACTTTTCGAACGTCGCCGAAGCGTACGACGCGTATACTACGAAAAAGCAAGAATCGTATTCGCTTATACTATGGAAATACATACCGTTATCGCCTACGCTTTCTTTCGAAGTATCGTTTGTATAATACAACTCGTCGTTTACGAAATAATACAGTTTATCGCCGCTTCTGTACGCCGCGAATTTTACTTCCGTCAGATAGTTTGCGTCCTTTTTATCTATAATGTAGTCGTTCGCCCCCGACCAGTCCCACGAGGTGTTGGGCGAGTTTCTCTGCGCTATCGTTATCCTTACGTTTGCGCCCGAAGCATTCGGCCCTTTGGTATAAATCAGCACGCGGTTTCTGTTAAAATAGGTCATAAGACCGATTCTTCCCGAAGTCGAAACGCCGCCGATATTTTTCACCGTTACTTCCATATACGAATTGCCGTCTTCCGTTTCGCCCGAAGCGGCGTAATCCGATTTGACGAAAGCGTACGCTCCCGACGATTTATAGGTGGTCATTTTCAGTTTCGCGTTTTCCGTGCCATCGTCTTCCGAAGTATCGAACGGGAAGTGCGTTCTGTAAACGCCGTCGTACGTTCCGAACACGCTGCCTTCGGCAACGTATCCCGTTGCTTCTCCGTTTTCGTTCAAGGACGTTTTCACCCAGGTGTAGGGCGTTGCCTGAAACGAACATATCGGCGCCGTTCTCTTTCTTATTTCGTTACCCGAATTGGCGTTGAAAACTCTGTTATACGCAGGCATAAACAGTATGGAAGCGGTTTCTTTATCGAACGATTCAAGTTCGTCCGCTTCTAAAAGTTCGTACCAGGGCATAAACAATTCCACCGAATAACCTTCGCTTTCCCCCGAGTTTATCTCTCCGTACGCCTTTACCGCGCACAAGCCGTCGAACTTGGACGAATCGTAAGTGCTTGCCGACGTTACGCCGCAGAGTTTTACGAAAGTGCCGCCGCAGGAAACGCGCCACTGCAACGATTTTCTCGTTATAGCGGAATGCGTATCCGTCTGGAAAAAGAGTTCGACCGAAGAATTATAATATATCGCTCTCGTCGGCTCGAAGTACACTTCGGTGTCTTTTACGTACGAGTAACTGTAAAGCCCGTCGTTTCCGTAATAAAGCCAGGTATCAAGATATCTTTCGCCGACGGCGTTATTATAGTACAATCTCGAAACGGGCGTTTCTCCATATTTTTCGTCCTTTTCGCCGTCTATATCAACCCCGTCGGTAAGAGTCGGATTATAATAATCTTTTTCTATCGAAGGCGGATTTTCGTAGGAGTACTTTCCGTCCGGCGCAACGCTTTCGGCGCAACCCGAAAACAGAGTTCCCGTCGCCATAACTAGGCAACCGATTAAACATCCTATTCTTTTCGCTCCGTTTTTCATTGCGCTTTACCTTCTTTGCCTAAAATTACTATTTCGGGTATGCCGATAACGTCGTTATCGCTTGAAAAAGTTATTTTTACGTTCTTTATCTTCATTTCGTTGAACTCGGCGACTACCGACGCGCCCGCGTAAATCAGTTTATAATCCACGCTCGCATACAACGAAAAGTTGAATTTTAAGTTATCCGTCGAACATTTTACGGATTTGCCGTCTTTACCCTGATATTCTATTTCTATCTTCGCGGCAGAAAACGCATTTTTATACGCGCGGCTGTTATACACGATTATCGCCCTTGCAGTTACGTAATCGTCGAACGAAAGGTTTACGCTGCCGTTTTTGTTCATCATAAACTCTTCCGTTTCGGAAAAAGTATGCATTTTAAGCGTTCCGTCGTTGATATAATACGTGGACGAGCCGTTTTCGCCGCCCGTCGCCGTGACGTAAGCCTTTCTTGCGACGTTTTTATATCCGCTTATCTTTTCGGGAAGGTATTGCGGCGTTACGGTCGGTCCGTTCGCGCTCATTATTTCGATACCTTCTTTATTGGTTATGAATTCCAGTTTGTCTATTCTGATTTTTCTGCCGTTTCCGATATCTTCGTCGTTGAAAAAGGTGTGATACGATATATAAGGTTCGCCGCCGATGTCGAGAATGGAAGCGTGCCCCGAACTACGGGTATATATCGCAAGTCCGTCGGTAGTGATTATCGCGCCGCCGTCTTCGTACGCTATCTTTCTGAACGGTCCCGTGGGACTGTCCGATATAGCCTGTCGCACCTGATAGGACGCTTCGTTATACACGTTTACCGAGAAAGTAAGGTAATATGTGCCGTTTCTGTAATACATAAACGGTCCTTCGTTTACCGTTCCGTCGTCCGATTCTGTTAAGCCACCGACCGTCGTTCTTCCGTTTTCGGTAAGTTTGGTTATCGTTTCGTATAAGGGCGTATACCAGTCTTTCATTTCCATAATATATATTTCCGAAGTGGTATAAGCCGCGCCTTTATCGTGGACGAAAAGCAGATATTTCTTTCCGCTTATCGGATCTACGAACTGCTCGGGGTCGATTACCGACATATAGCCGCTTTCGTATTCGTATCCCTTTTTATACTGTTCGAAATAGGGCGACGATTCCGCAATCTTTACAAAATCTATAAGCGGCTCTCCCTCCCCTTTATCTTCGTCGGTATATTCGACGAAAGGTCCCATAGGACTATCCGACACCGCGAGAGAAAGATAAAAACGGTTTTTACCTTTATCTTTCCAGGTCGCGTTATAAAACATAAAGTATTTCTGCTCTTCTTCGTCGTATCTTACGCTCGGCGCCCAGTAGTTCATATACGCCCACGACTCGTTGAGATTCGGTCTGAACACGCCGCCGAGATCCTGCCAGTCGGTAAGATTTTTGCCCCTGAAAGCGTTTATGGTAGATGTCGCAGTAACGTAAGAATAAAAATATCCGCCGTCTTCCGCGTTTTCTTCTTCGCTGACCCATATGGTGGAAGGGTCTGCGCCGCGGTCGTAACTTTCGTTTCTGTAAAACAGACTTTTATTGAAGTTGCCGTCGCTCTGGTCGACGTACCAGGACGTTTCCGCGTTTCCGCCGCAACCAGCCACGGTAGCCACGGTAGCCACGGAAAGCGCAACGATTACGAACGATATTATTTTTTTAAGCAATTTGTTCATATCCGTTTCTCCCCCGTTCACGCCGCGCCGACGTTTCTTAAATATTCGCCGTTTCCGTTACAGATTCCCGATTTACCCGAAAGTTCTTTAACGTAAGTTCCGTTTCCGTACCCGAACAATACGTTTACGTAAGGAAAGGAAGAAGCGTATCTTTTCGGTAATTCCGTTATCGCTTTTTTAACTTCAGTCTGGTTTTCAAAGTAACTTATCGTTACGCTTTCCGAAACCAGCACGTTTGAAAATACTATTTTCTCCACAGAACCGCCTATTCCTCCTACTCGATAGTTTTTATCGGCGGTTTTTTGCGTTCCGCTTACGTTTCCGAAGTTAACAGAGTCCTTTATATACGCCTTACATTCGGAAAGTTTGCTTCCGTTAAAGGTCTTTCCTATTCCCCTGCCGATGATTCCGCCTACGAACGCTTTACCCGTGACGTCGCCGTAATTTTTGCAGTTTTCTATCTGAAAATCTACCCCGTCGGCATGCCCCGCGATTCCGCCTACGCGATTGAAGGTACTCGTTACCTTGCCGTAGTTTACGCAGTTTTTAACGGTTGACGAATAAATATTGCCGACAATTCCGCCGACGCAGTCGTTCGTCCGTTCGTTCTCGCTTTCGGCAAAGATTTCCCCTTTGGTTTTATCCGAAGCGTCTCCGTTCACGCAGTTATCTATCGTCGCCCCGGACGGAATAAATCCGCTGATTCCGCCTACTCTGTATTCCGCGATTATTTTACCTTCGTTTACGCAATCTTTCACCGTTACGAGGGAATTGTTTTCCACTCTTCCGATAATTCCGCCGACTTCGTAATCGCCGAAAACTTCGCCGTAATTTTTGCAGTTTTTTATTTCGCGCGCGGCTTTTTCGTTTTTATCGAACCCTATAACGCCGCCTAACGTATGCGCGCCCTTTTCGTTTTTATTTCCTACGTTGCCGTAGTTAGCGCAGGATATTACGCTGCCCGTGTTATACCCTACGACTCCCCCGAAGTGGTGGGGATTTTTATATTCCGTCGCGTATACTATCGCGTAATTTACGCAGTTTTCGACGACGCCCGAATTGTAGCCTGCGACTCCGCCCGCCTTTACCGTGTCCGTTCCGCCCGAAGCCGTTACGTTTCCTTTTACGGTAAGATTTTTTACCGTTCCCGCGTTTGCAGAGAACACGCCGAGATTTCTCGCTCCTGCGACGCTTATTTCTACGGTATGTCCGTTTCCGTCGAAATTACCTACGAAAGGATTTTCGTAAGAACCTATACACGTTTCAATCGACACGTCGTTTACCAACTTAAAGTAACTGTCCGAAGTTATAAGTCCGTATTCCACGGCGGCGTTTATTTCGTCTATATGATAATCGTACTCTATAAGCCACGGGTTTTCTTTCGTCCCTTCGCCCTGAAAGGTTATGACTTCGGTGAAAAAGGCGTCGAAAGTTACGTCGGTATCGGGCATTACAAGTTTATACGTTCTTTCGCCCATTCTGTCGCTTCTTTCCAGTATCGCCCCGTTCATCGTGAGAGATCTGCCGTTTAACAGACAATATTTGTTTTTAGGTTTTACGGTTATGGTAAATTCGTCGCCGTACGACGCGGAACTTACCGACGGGATTACCTGTCCGAGATAATCTTCGTAACCTTCTATAGAATATACTTTTTTAACGAATTCCGCGTTTAACGATACGTTTTCGGACGGCATTACGAAAGTAAAACCGCTTTTTGCGCCGTTTACGGTAAACGATTCTTCTTTATAAAAATATCCCTTTTCCGCGCCGAGCGTTACACGGATTCCGTCGCCCGGTCTTGCCTTGGTTTCGCCCTGAACCCCGTTGACGTACACGGTAATTTTTCCGCCGTCGGGTACCGCTTCGGTTATCGTATATTCCCCTTCGGGTCTTAATACGCTTCCGCAGGACGAAAACGCGAGCGCGACGAAAGACAACGCCGCTATCGCCAAAAACGTGATTATTGCTTTTTTATGTTTCATCGGTTAATTTTCCCCTTTTGCGTTCGTTAGGTAATCAGATTAAGTATTGCAACGCCATAAACAACAACGGTATGGTCGCCAAACCCATTATCAGCGAATAAAAACATACCTGCGCGCTCTCCGCGCCGTCTTCGCCGCGGAATATCACTATGTTCATTCCGATAGGCATTGCCGATATTACCACCGGTATTAAAAAATACTGCGCTCCGACAAGCCCCGTCGTTATTTTCAGCAAATAACATATACCCGTTACTATAACCGGTATCACTGCGAGTCTGAAAAAAGCCACTATCGCCGACTTTAACGAGCATGACAACTCTTTTAACGAAAATTTCGCGAGAACCATTCCCGTATATATCATCGATACGGGACTCATACAACTTTTCGCTGTGGAAAGTATCGTTCCCAACGTCGCTAACGCCACGTTTTCGCTTTTACCCGTTAAATTTACCCCGAGTATTCCTAACAAAATTCCTAAAACCAACGCCGGTATTACCGGTTGGATATGAAATTTCCTTTTCGGTTTTTCGAAATTCGGTTGCTCGTCGTTCGGCTTTTCGACATTCGGCTTTTCAATGTCCGACGTTATCATCTTTATCCCGAGCGTGTAAATAAAAATCGTAAACGGTATTACGAATATAAGCACTTTCGCAAGCGTTTCCGACCCGTAAACGAATTCTATCAGCGGATATCCGAAATAGGAATAGTTGGAAAACGCAAGCATATATACCAGAACTTTCCTGTCCTTATATATCCCTTTCAGCAAAAATCCCAGTCCGTACGCTATCCCCAAAAACACGATAAGGCATATCAGCCCTATAAGTATGTATCCGCCGTACTCGACGATATTTTCTTTCGTGATGCCCGTTGACAGATTATATATGACGTACGCGGGCAATATCAGATTCGTTAAAAGCAGAGAAACCGTTTTAGTGGAATTTTCCGGCAATATTTTACCCCTTTGCAACAAGTATCCCGCAGCCATAAAAAACAGCATTACGAGAGCCTGTTCCAAAGTTTTTAAAAAAACTTCCATTGTAAACCCTTATCTGACTTTTAATACGACTTTTCCTACGTTCTCGTTTTTCTCTAAAACCGCCTGCGCTTCTTCCGCTTTTTCGAACGGGAACGTTTTATAAACTTTTACCTTTACGCTTCCGTCTTCGAATTTGCTCCACAGGCCGTCTTTCACTTCTCTTAAAAGTTCGCCTTTCTCTTCGACGCTTCTTTTTCTCAGCATACTGCCGACGACGTGCAATCCGCGGGTTAACAGCGGTCTTAAATAAAGGTTGGTAGTTATCCCTGCAAGCGTGGATATTACCACCCAATAGCCGCCTTCCGCCATATATTGCATAGATACGCCCATATCTTCGCCGCAAAGGCAGTCCATCGCGCAGTTTACGGGATTCCCTTCTTCGTCAGCTCTTCTGAACGCGTCGCTCACCTTTTCTTTATTAAGGTCTACTATATAATCGGCGCCGAGATCGGTTATCTTTTCTATTTTCGTTTCGTCTATACAATCGGTTATGACTTTCGCCCCGAAACCTTTCGCCATGGGTATCGCCGCGCTTGCAAGTCCGCTCGCCCCCGCGGAAACGTATACCGTCTGTCCTTTTTTAAGGTGACCTTCCTTAAACAGGTTGAGGTAAGACGTAGTGTACGCTTCGGGAATCGCCGCCGCTTCTTCATAAGAAAGATTTTTCGGCATAGGCAACGCTAATTGATACGGAACGCAAATTTTTTCCGCGTACGCGCCGCCGCCTACGAGCGCGCATACCTTATCGCCGACGTTAAAACCGGATTTCTCTTTCGCTTCCTTTCCCATAGAAAGAATTTTGCCCGAAAGTTCGAGTCCCGGCCACTCCGGCCAACCCTTCGGCGACGGGTAAGTCCCTTTTTTTTGCAACAAATCGGCGCGATTCAACGCCGCGGCGTGTATTTCCACAAGTATTTCGTTTTCTTTTTCGACGGGGTCCGCTACTTCGCAGATTTCAAGACCGCCGTTTTTAACAAGTATCGCTTTCATTTTTTTAGTTTTCCTTTTATTTACGGTTGCCGCTTTCGGTTAAACTTCGTATCCGCAGGCAAGCAAGGTGAGTTTTTGCAATTCGTACTCATATCCGACGTCGGTATCGTTTTCCCTTTCGTCGAGAATTTCTTCGACGAATTCTTTTACCATATCGTCGTATCTACCTTTTTCTTCAACGTTTACCGTGTTATGAACGTCGCTCCACGGTTTTTCGTCGCCGTTTAAAGTTTCCGTTACCACCGTCGGGTTTTCAAGCGGTCTTACGCACACCGAACCTTTTTCCCCGAACACGGTAAACTCTCTCATTCCCCAGCCGTTGGCTTCTATCGACGATACTTTTACCGTCGCAAGTCCGTCTTTGTATTTCATTACTATCAAAGACGTGTCTTCGAAATCTATTCCGCCGTCGCCCGATACCGTGTGATACGCCGTAAGGTTTTCGGGAACGCCTTTTACTTTCATACACAAATCTATAAGGTGACCGCCGAAAATAAAGGCGACGGGCGCTTTTACGTTATAACTTAACAGTTGCTTTTTGAACCACTCGGGGTGTTTGGTACTCATCTGCGCCGTAACGTTGTATATCTTCCCGAGCGAACCGTCTTTCGCCTTTTCGACAGCGTATTTTATTCCGGCGTTATAACGGTACATATACCCCGTCTGGAATACCAGGTTCTTTTCTTTGACGACGGTAAGAAACTTTTTATATTCGTCAAGGTCGGTCCCCGCAGGTTTATCCATATGAACGTGCAAGCCGTGTTCCGCGCATTCGGTCGCCCTTTTTACCAACTTCGGAACGCTTTCTTCCACGAACGCGGCGGTAAGCCCCGTTGAAAAGAGTTCTTCTTTACCCATTCTCGGAATATCGCCGTAAACCGTAGGATTTTCTTTCAGCCTTTTGGCGTACGTTTCGTCGTCTTCTTCGTATAAACCTACGATTTTTACGTTTTTAAGATTCTTTAACGCCTGTACGGCGGGCGCTCCGTGGTTATGACCGATTCCGAAAATGCCGATTCTTGCTTCTTTCATTCTTTTCACCGTTTTATAATTTATCTTTATACCTTTTCGCCGTTAAAACTCCGTCTTTTACGACAAGTTTACAGGCTCTCGCGCTTCGGTTGTCGTACGGCGTAACGTCGCCCGTATCTCTTCCGTGATACACGCAATAGTATTCGCCGTCGATTTTTATCACGCTGTTATGCCCCGTTCCCGATTCGAATTCGTTTGCCGATATCAAGGGGGCGTAAACGCTATCCGACGGATATTTATTGAATTTTATTTTGGTTAAGTCGTCTTCTTTACCCTTTCCTACGGCGTAACCCAAAAAGTAATATTTGCTTTGCCAGCAGTTTCCGCTATATATAAGATAATGATAATCGCCTTCGCGGAAATAAAACGCTCCTTCTATAGTGTGCCAGTGCTGACCCTTTTTAAATCTGTTGCGCTGAAAAATTTCTTCGTCGAGCGTCGGTCTTACGACCGCGACGGGTTCACCCGTTACCGAAAGGGGCGAATCCATTTTCTGCAAAACGATATACGTTCCCGCTCGCTCCGCTTCCCAGTCGTTTACCGAATAGAATATATACAGCCCGTTTCCGCTTTTCACCACGTGAGGGTCTATCGAAAAGGGTTCGAGCAAGTCTTTTACGTATTCGAAACCGCCGTCGGGACGGTCGGACACGGCGACTTTTATCCTTTCGTCGTGACAATCGGCAGACTCGTTTTTAACCGACGAGTAATACATATAATACTTGCCGTTTTCGTTTATAACGCAAGGCGCCCAGAAATCTTTTTCACCATCCGTTTCAAGCGCCGACCCGAGATATTCCCATTCGCCGTCGATTGCGGTCGCCGTATATACCGCAACGCCCTTTTCACCCGTGGCGTAAATATAATATCTGCCTTCGGCAAAGATTATATACGGGTCCGCCTGCGACTTAGGCTGATTGTCTTTATCATAAATAATTCTCATTCTTTTTACCGTTCGTTTTTCTTTATAAAACCCGATTTTCTTCCCGAGTTTTATTACGTTTCGACTATCATTATATAATCATTATTATTTTCGTAAATAGCATAAACGATATTATTTAACCAAAACGATAATAAATTTTCCGTCATTCTCTATTGACTATTTCCCGTACGTTTGTTATACTTTACTTATACTATCGTTAAAAAATCGTTATAAAGCGGGGTTTAAGGGGGTTTTCCCCCCGATATGCGAAAATGAAATTTTCTCTCGACAACTTAATCGTTAAAGATATTTACGCCGTAAATTTTATCAATATTGACAGAAAAAAGACCTTTCACCGCTCGGACAGAAAACTGTACGCCGTGGCTTTTAAGTTCGACGGAAAAACAATTTACCGTTGCGACGGAAAAGACTACGTTTCCGACAACGAGCATCTCGTTTTACTGCCGAAACAAAAAGAATACACTTACAGCATTTTAGAACCCGACCTTTGCGTTATGATAGAATTCGACAGCGATGCGGATATCCCCGACTTTTATTCGTACAAAATAGGCGATTCCGCGGAAATTGCCAAAATTTTCAAGCGTCTTTACAGGGTCTGGTCAACCAAAGGCAACGGTTATAAACTCGCCGCGCTCAACGATTTTTACACTATTTTATACAAGGTTCATCTCTCCGACACGGTTAGTTACGAAGCGTCGCAGAAAAGAAAAATTCTTCAACCGGCGGTTTCTTACGTTCAGGAACATTACAAAGAAAATCTTACGAACGAAATCCTTGCGGACATTGCCGGTATCAGCGAAATTTATTTTCGCTCGCTATTTAAAAAAATTTATCACGTTTCCCCTATGCAATACGTTCGGAACGTCAGAATCGAAAAAGCCAAAGGGCTGCTTCTCGGCGACTACAATTCCGTTTCTTATATCGCCGAAGCAACGGGGTTTGCCAACATTTATTCCTTTTCGAGAACTTTCAAAAAAGAAACGGGCGTTTCCCCCACGGAATATAAGGGCGAAACGCACACTTCGGAATTATGATTTTTTTCGTTACGGGGTTTTGAGCCGACAAAAATGCGGCTTAATTTAAAATTTACGCAGAAAAAAAGCAAGGAAGTTAAACACTTTCTTGCTTTTTCGTTTATTGAGTTTTTTTCGGAGCGTAAACGAACGTTCGTTCCGTAGTCTTTTCCCAGCGCGTTTTAATACATTTCTTCTTCCGTTTTCGGAGTGTTTTTGCTCGCTATATACATAAGCAACGGCACGGACAACGGTATTACGCTTAAAAGAGTATACATGCCTTCTTTTTCCACGTTCATCTTTCTGTATGCCTTTTTTACGCCGAACAGCAAACTTATTTCTATAAGCAGCGCGCACACGACGATTATAAGCAACATTATGGATTTAAGCGACAGTTTCGCGTTTTCGTCAAGCAGGTGTTCCTGACCCCAGAACAAATAAAAACACGCGAACAGTATCACCGCGAAAAAGGATATCATCATTCCGTGATACTTTTTCACCGGAATCGTGAGAACGGTAAACGTACCCGTCAATTTGTTCTGAATTTTAAACGCCATAAACGGAACGAAACACAACGACGGCGTTTTATATCCGCACCTTTTCGCCATAAAATACACCCCGACGGAATACCATTCGATAAAACCGATAATCCCCGCCAGAACGTACAATAACCGTATCATTATTTTTTACCGCCTAAACTCGTATATTTAAGATACATATCCCTGCAATACGTCGTGGACGACGTAATGAGCGACGACTGAGCGTTTGCAAAACCGTTCCAGTCGGGATTGCTTTTTCCCATCCATATAGGCGACAAAATGTTGGACAGCTTTGATCTTTCGCTATAATAGTTGTTATTATTGAAATTACTTCTCAAAAAGTAATCTACGGTATCGTTTTCAAGATAGTTGGTAACGTTTCGCGCGGTTTCTATCCACGATTTCTCTTCTTCGGTGTAGTCGAAATAGGTAAGGTCTGATATTGCCTGATTCTCGACGAGCGACAAAATACCCGAATACGGCGAATTGATAAGGCTGTATTCTCCGAGATATTTATACCCGTTTTCGCCCTCCTTTTCCCAGTGCGTGCCTTCTATTCCGTATCTGCACAACAAGTAATTGTTCACGTCGGAATACATCCAGTTTACGAATTTAACGATGTTTTCCGCGTTTTCAGAGCCGCGGTATACCACTGCCCCGAAAGTCGCCACGGAATTTCTCATAAAACCTTTGTCCGCTCCCGACGTTTTCGCTTTTTCCGCTTCCGCTTTATTTTTATAAAGGGCGCCTAAAACCGTGAATTCGGCTTCGGGGTTCTGCTTTTTCGTTCGTCTTGCCACCGTTATAAGATGAGTAACGGTAGGATCTTGTACGAAGATACCCGTTTTTCCGCCGATAAAATCCACTTCGCCGTCGGCAAGAAATTTTTTATCCGCTTCCTTGGAAATAACTCCGCTTTGCGCCCAGCTGTTTTCCAGTTCCGCCACCTGACGATATTCGGGTTTTACCGCCCCCGGAACGATTATCTTTTGTCCGTTGCTTTCCATAATGCCGTCGGAATAAAAACCGGCGTCCAGTCCGTGCGCGCCTATAAGCCCCGCTTTTTCAAGGTCGAATATCGCGCCCGTAACGGCAAAGTTAAGATTACGCGCTTCTTTCATCGCAAGGGCCATTTCTCCGAACGTTTCGAAATTATCGACGAGAGTTTTAGTCGAATCGGTCGCGTCGTCGGTGTAGCCGAGCGCGTTCATCCAATCCTTTCTTACGAGTATACCGAATTTATAAGGATTGATTACGGAAGGAAACCCTAGAATCTTTGTGCCGTTATCCGAAGTTTTCATTCGGTTGAGCGCGTTGAAACGATTCCCGTCGGCGTCCGTCCATTTAGTGTATTTTACTATATTCGCCCCGTAACTCGTTATTTCCGAAGTAAGGTCGTAATAATAGTTATTGACGAACATCCAGTCGTCTATTCCGTCGCCGCCGCCGGTATGCGAAACGACGATATCTATCTGCTGATTGGTAAATTTAGCGCCGAGACTTTCTTTCATCGTTTTATCCGAAAAAACGACGTCGAAATCCAGAGAGATTCCCGTATCCGCTTTGAATTTATCCTGCACGGCGGTATACACCGCTTCTTCGTCCGAACCGCGCGACCAACTGAATTCCGACGAACCGCCGGCATATATTACTATTTTCGTCGCGCTCTCTTCTCCCGGATCGGGATTTTCGGGTCCCCCGCACCCTACGCATGAAAACAAAATCGCAATCGTCATAAGTACCGTAAGTAATTTTTTCATCTTTTTCTCCTTTCTTCTCTTTTTTCGTTTCCGATTTTAACATTCGAAAACGTCTTTTTTATATCCGTCGCCGAACGAAAAACCTTTATAGTTATCGTCGAAAATATCTTCCTTATATCCGTCTTCGAGCGGCGATCCTTTATAAAAATCGTTTTTCCAACCGTCGTCGGTATAATATTTCACCTTATCGAAATAAACCGTTCCTTTGCAGTTGGCAATCTGAATACACGCGTAGCGGTCGCCCCTTGCGTCGTCTTCCGGAACTTCGTATTTTATTACGGCGACGTACCATCTGTTTGCCTTTACCGCGCCGTCTACCGCGTTACCCCTTTCGTCGTAAATAAAAATTCTCGTTTTATTGTTGTTTACGACTGCCGAAGTGTTTATCACGGCGCCTTTATGACCGACCCATTCGTACTTTCCGTCAACGACGTTATATAAGGGCGCGTAAATGCCTATCCGATCGCTTTCGCCGCTTAAACAGAATTCGACGGTAACGTACTTAAACCCTTTTTCCGTCATATTCGCTCTCGCTTTGACTGCGTCCGCATTGACTTTGGTAAACGAATGGTTGGTTTCGGCTACGTCGAGTTTATCGTTCCACAACGATCTGGGCGAAAAACGGTAAACTCCCGTCCTTCCGCATACGACTTCGTCCGTTTTTGCGTAATCTTCCGTCGAACCGGAATTCGCACTCCACACGAGTTCACCGCCGTCTTTTGCAAAACAGTTATCCCAGACGATAATTTTTACTTCGTCCGAAATCTTCTGCCCGTCTTTACCCGTAAAGAAATATCTTACCGTAGCTTCACCGACTTTAAGCGGTAGTACTTTGCCGTTTTCCGTTTTTACGACGTCTGCGCCTTCCGCGACTTCAACCGTCAAGCGATTTACTTCTAACCTTTCTCCGTCGGAAAACGCTTCTATTGACGGCGAATATTCTTCGGGTCTATTTAGGTTTATATAGTAAACGTCTGATTTTATTCCGACGTAATCGGGCGGATAAACTTTTATCCCGCATTTTGTTTCGAGAACGCGACCGTCCTTTTCGACGGTTATCGTAAGAGTCGTTTCCCCTTTCTCAACGAGATTTATTTTTTTGCTCTGTTCGTCGAACCGCGCCACCGACTCGTCGGCGGATACCACGTTTTTGACGACGTAATTTTTGATTACCCGCAAATGATAATATACTTTGATTAAATCGGACACTTCGACCGTTCTTCCCGAGAACAGTACGTTATCGGTTACGTTTTCCGCTATAAGCGGTTGATTATAACCGTATTCCGCCGCAAAAGAAAAATCTTTGTAGTACGCAAAGTCGGTCAGATAAAATTCCGTCGCTTTGGTCGTCGTAAGATATACCGACGACTTATTTTTGCCGCCTATCGACACGACGACGTCGTACCGTTTGTCGGGTTCTATCGAACCGACCTGCATGCCGTCGCAGAAAATTCTTACGCCAGAATTTCGCAAGTTACGGTTCGGTTCGAGAATTATCGATTCGTTGGCGCCCGCAAACGGATTAAAGACGTACAGAACGGGACTTCCGCTTTTATACACGAAACCGAATTTAAAGTATCTGAAATCGTATACCTGCACGGCTTTGCCCGTATCGTCGTGAACGGGTTTCAAGGCGTTAAGGTCGTTGAATTTCAGTTCGTTCGCAGCGGCGTTTTCCGACTTATATTTCATATAGTCCTTTCCGTCGTAAGTCGTCCGTTCGTATTCCACGAGTTTGGAAGATACCTTCTTAAACTCGTTCAACCCCGCGATATATTTATTGTTATTGTTGCCGTCAACCATCAACGTTCTTTCTTCTACGTCTATAAGACTTAAATCGGCGTTTTTAATCACGGCGTCGTCGTAATAGAATTTAAGCGAAGAAAGATAGGTTACGTCTCCGCAGAAGGTATTGAGAATAAATAACGTTGCGTCGTCTATGCTGTTTATCGCTTTATCGAGCGCATAGTACACGGTTACCCACTTATTGCTTACGAGAGTATTCGTAAACACGCCGTCGTCTTCGATAAAATAGGCGTCGGAATTAAGCGTCATATTAACGTTACAGTAATTGGAAACGCCGTATCTGCCTACCGACATTCCCTTTTCGCCCGTATAATAAACGTCGACGGAAATAAGCCTATACCCCTGATTGAAAATATAGTTATATTTATAACCCGACGCGTCGGTGGCGGTTTCGTTAAATCTGAGTTGCGACCCCCAAGCCGTCCACGCCTTATTATTTAAATTAGCACACTTTTCGTTAGTGTAATATCTGTAAACGGAATTCCTTTTCCCTTCGGGATCGGCGCTTTCTTCGTACACGACGGGATATTCGCCCGTTATCGACAATTCCGTCATAGCCTTTTCGATATAATTCGGGTGAACTTTTACGGTGATTTCTTTACTCAACGTTTCGTCGCCGTCTTTACAAGTTACCCGTATTTTGGCCTGCTCTTCTTTAACGACGGCCTTTGCGGTTACCGTGTTGCCGACTACTTCGACAAACTCTTCACCTTCCGTAACGGTTATCGTCAATTCGGGGTTTTCGACCTTTTCCCCGTTCCGTACATAATAAACGGCAATCTCCTCGCTTCTGTTCTTTTTGGAATCTTCAAGCACGTCGTAAACGTCGATAACGTCGGTCTCGGCAAACAAATCGCTCGATTTATACACCGTAACTATTACCTGCGTAAATATTTCCGTTCCTTTCCACGAACAGTATATAGCGCCTTTCGTCGATGCCCCTACGACTTTACCCACTAATTTACCGTCTACCACGCCGACGACCGTTTCGTCGTCGAATTCCGCGGTAAAAGTCTTGTCCGCCGCATACTTTTTACCCGCGTACGTTGCGGACAGAGAAAGTTCGGTCGGGCAGTCTTTATACAAGGATATTTCATAATAAGAATCAAACCCTATTTCTTTTATCGGACAGTCGTCTACCGAAAGCGTCACCGTCGCGCCCTGATTTCTGACGATTACTTTGCACGAAACGCTTCCTTTATTCGTCGTTGCGGTAACCACCGCTTCCCCGACGACGCCTTGCGCGATAACCGTTCCGTCGCTTACCTTTACAACCCTTTCGTTATCCGACGACCACGAGATTCTCTCGTATTCGCCCGTTACTTCGAGTCGTTCTTCCGCATAAATATCGAGAACCATCTCTTTACGATTTATTTTAACGGTTTCGGTTCCGCCGTTGCAAGCAAAAAACGCGCACGCGCATAACAATACGGCAAGAATAACGATAATCTTATTTCTCTTCTTTGTTCCCTTTACCATTTTAGCACTTCTCCTTATCGGAAAACTCGCCGACGGTAACTCCGTCTATTTTGTATCCGTAATAATTTTCAAACCCGTTCGTATTTTTCGGAACGGTAACGCTTACGCCCTTCGTTATCGCCTTTTCGTCTTCGGAAGAAAAGACTATCGAGTCCCCCACGTTTATAAAAACGTTGCCAAAGAAAACTCTGTCTTTTGCCATATCGTCCGTAAGTTTAAGTTCGGTTTCTTTCTCGGAATAAAAAACGTTATTTTTATAAACCAGTCCGTAACAGTATTGCGATTTATCTTCCGTTTCCGCAAGACTTTGATTTTTTATCCCGTAATCCGCGACGACAAGATTGTTTTTCAGCAAAACGTTCTTAATCTCTCTCGCTATCGTCACGAATGCCGAACGGCGGTTATCTCTCTTATTGCCGTTATAAGCGAAAACGTTGTTAAAAACGTAATTACTGCCCCATTTACCGTTCGTTTTCTCTTCTTCGACGAGATTTCCGTTTTTATCGTACTTTTTGACCACCGTCCTGTTATTACACATAAGCAGTCCGCCGCCTTCGTTATGGTGCGAATAATTATTGCAGAAAACAACGTTCCTGCAACAGTTATCGAGATCGAACCCCTGCGCGTCTTCAGAACCTTTTCGCATATAAGTGTTTCTCGCTTCGTTAAACCTGAAAAGACAGTTATTGACGTTGAACACCCATATGCCGGCGTTCCAGTAGTTCTTTCTGCCGAGATAATTCGCGTATTCGGAAACGTTATTTTCTATAACGCTGTTTTTTACCGAAGAAACCACTATCGCGTCTCCGCCGGCGCAAACGACTTTATTAAAAGAACATACTACGTTTTTATGCTCGTAATACCCCGTCGATTTTTCCGGGTCGTTCTTTCTGCAACCCTTAACCGATTTATTGAATCCGTAACCGACGCCCGCTTTATCAGACCATCTGCTGTAAATGGTAATGCCCGTTCTCGCAACGTTTTCCACAACGTTATTTATTATATAAACGTTTTCAAACCAACTCGCGCCCTCTTTTTCCGTAGTCGCGTTAAGCATAATTATTCCGCCGTGATTACGGAAACGGTATCGCCCGTAAGTCTTTTTATCTTCTTCGAATTCGGGACATACTTTTTCGACGTCTATAAGATCGGGGTCGGTGTCTTTTGCCGCCTTTTCGTAATTCCATTCAAAATTTACGTCGTGAACGTAACAGTTTTTTACCGTTATGTTTTTAACCGCGCCTTTCCTTACGCAGGTAACGTATATACCCTGATACGCATTTTTACCCGTGACTTCCAGCCCGTCGATAACGGTGTTGCTTTCGCAAAGACTGATCGCGCATTTTTCTCCGACGATTACGGGTTTATTTTCTCCGTCGCCGTACGACGACACTATAAGCGGCAATTTTTCTTTCGCCGAATATCCGGCAAGAGTAAAATCCTCATAAAAACGCGCTCCTTTTTTCAAAAGTATACGAAGTCCTTTTTTATAATCGTGCGCTTTTATTATTCTTTCCGCTTCCCGCAACGTTTTTTTCGGGAAACGGATATCTTTTCCGTCGTTTTCATCGTCTCCCGTTTCGGAATCGAAATAGCAGGTTATATATTCGTCTGAAGACGGAATAACCGGATTTTTAATTTTCATATTCGTTACTTTTTTCATCGACGGAAAAGAAGCGACGAATTCTTTCAGGTTATCCTGATTGCAGGATTTAAGGTTTTCTTTCATGATTATTTCGAAAAAGCCCCCACGTAACCGAGAGTCTGCACTTTTTCGCCCGCAATATCTTTTCTCAAAGCGTAAAGATAAGGTTTACCCTTACTGAACGAGGCTTTATTCTTCGGTCTGTACACGGCTACGTTATCGTAACCTTTTACGTTTCCGTTATCGTCGATTTGAGGATCAAAGTCGAAAATATTTTCGTTACCGACGTAGTTTTTCACTTCTTCGGAAAAATTGTAAAACACGTTGTTGAAAAATTTATACGAAACAAGTTGGCTTGCCGTAAACAACGCCGAAGTCGGATTTTTACAGTAAAAAATATTGTTGGCAAAATTAAAATTTTCCGCAACCTGTTCGGGATCCGGTTCGGTATGGACCACGCTCTGCTTTTCTATTTCGGGGTCAAGAATTATTATATTGTTATCTATATATAAATCTTTAACCGCCCTTGCCGTGGTTATCAGCGCGGACGATTTATTATCCGCTTTGCTTCCGTTATACGCGAAAACGTTACTCGTTATATAGTTGTTTTCCCATTTGCCCATCGCAAGTTCGGTTTTTCCGCCGTTCCTGAAAGTTCCGTCGGCATTATAATACACGAGATTCGTTTTGTTGTTGCAGACGAGTATTCCGCCCCCTTCGTTATGGTGGGAATAATTATAACGGACGTACACGTTGCTGCACGCGTTGTCTATATCGAAACCTTGCGCGTCTTTCGCCCCGTTTCTCTTATAAGTATACGCCGCTTCGTTATACTGCATATAAGTGTTTCTTGCGCTGAACACCCATATGCCCGCATTCCAGAAACCTACGCGGCCGAGAAAGTTCGCGTAATACGACGTATTTCCGTCAAGGAAAGAATCTTCTATCCCCGACAAGACTATGGCATCGCCGCCCGCGCATTCCACGTAATTACCGTTACAAACGATATTCAGATGAGGATAATACCCGACTTTCGTCAAAGGATTATTAAATTCTCTCGAATCGGAAACGTATTTATTGTTCCCGTAGCCGACGCCGGGTCTGTTCGCCCAGCGGTTCATAACGTAAATGCCCGTCCTCGCCACGTTTTCCACGCGGTTATTGATTATATAAATATCTTCAAACCACGTCGCGTAGTCTTTGGAATTGTTTTCGAAAATTATTCCGCCGTAATATCTGTAATAATATCTGCCGTAACTTTTTCCGTCGCTCTTATAAAGCGGACAAACTTTTTCCAGATCTATTTCGTCGGGATTGGTTTCCGACGCTTTCGTATCGTATTCCCAGTTAAAATTTATATCGTGTACGTAACAGTTTCTTATGGTGACGTTTTTTAACGCGCCCATAACCATCGGCGTAACGTATATCCCCTGAAAAGCGGTTTTCCCTGTAATTTCTATATTTTCAAACACAATATTTCCGCGTTTTATACTTACCGCCGCGTTTATCGCCGTTTCCGAGCCGTACCCCGAAATCACGGGATAGCCGTCGTTTTCGTCGCCGTAAGCGCCCACGATAAGCGGATATTCTTCTTCCGCGTAGAAAACGCTTAAATTAAGGTTGCCGTTAAAAACCGAACCCCTTTTTAAGAGAATACGCACGGGTTTTTCGTTTCTTTCCGTTTCTTCTTTCGCCACACGCGATATTTCTTTAAGACTCTTTTTCGGGAATCTCACGCTGCCGTTATTCGCGTCGTCGCCGTTTTCCGCGTCAAAATAAAAGGTGACGTAATTACTTTGGTCTACTTCTTTTATAGTACCCGAAGCCTCCTTTTGAAAAACGAGCGAATCGGTCGGGTTTTCGTCGTCGGGATTATTTCCGCACGCCGTCAGCGACGTAAAACACAAAACGATTCCGATTATTACCACAATAAATTTTCTTATAAACAATTTACTTTTTCTCATCTCTTTATCCCTTTACCGAACCTACCATAATTCCGTTAGTAAAATATTTCTGAAAAAACGGAAACATTAACACCAACGGCAAAATCGAAATAACCGTCGCCGCGTTTTTTAACGTATACAGCGGTTGCTCGTCGCCGAGCGACAAATATTTTTCTATCTGCGTAAACAATTTGCGAAGCGTATATTGAATCGTGTATAAATCTTCTTTTCCGTCAAGATAAAGCATTACGTCCATCCAACTGTTCCATTTGGAGACGAAACAAATAAACACAGTAGTAACTATTACAGGCACGCTTACTGGGATCAGAACCTGAAACAATATTCTGAAATGATTCGCCCCGTCTATCACCGCAGCCTCCGTCATCGCGCGCGGTACCGAATAAAAATAATTCCTGATAAGAAGTATGCAATAAACGCTTAGCGCTCCCGGTAAAATAATCGAAAAAACGTTACCGTATAATCCTAATCTGCACACCACGAGATACGAAGGTATCGTTCCGGCAGAGAAAAACATAGTTACGACGAACAGGGTATTGAAAAATTTGTGCATCGGCATATCTTTTACGTGCAGAGCGTACGCCGTAAGCAGATGAACGCTCGTAGAAATCAACACCGTAACCGCCGAAACGATAACCGTATTAAGCAGCGATTTCATAACCTTGCTCTGCGCAAAAAACAGTTTGTACCCGTCAAGCGAAAACTGCTTTATTATCATAGAATAGCCGTCGTACCTGAAAACCCATTCGTCGGTAAGCGAACCCGTGAATATTATCCACAACGGAAGTATAAAAAGGAACACTATCAAAACGATTACTATCGCTCTTATAACGGATAAAAATACGTTCTTTTTGTCTTTTACCATTACAGTATCCCCTCGTTACCCGTTTTTTTGACGACCCTGTTGGTTATAAGAACCAGAATAAGACCGATTACGCCCTGAATAAGCCCCATTGCCGACGCCGCGCCGAGTCCGTTACTGCTTCCGGGGTTCAGCGCCGCCGAATAAATGTATTCGCCTATTACTTTCGTCGTCGAACTTACCCCGTTCGCCCCGTACAGCATCGACAGTATCTGCTCGTAATTGTCGCGCATTACCGCGCCCGTATCGAGAATAAGTTGCAGACATATGATATTCATTATGGACGGTATGGTTACCGTTATCATCATACGGAACCGTCCGCCGCCGTCAAGAGCGCAGGCTTCGTATAACTCGTTATCGATATTGCACATCGCGGCAACGTAAATAAGCGAACTCCACCCCATTCCTTTCCACAACGACGAAAGGGCGAGTATTCCCCACCACAAATCGGCTCGGCTGTAAAAGTCTACCGCGGGCAACCCTATTCTTAGCAGCACCTTGTTTATAAGTCCGTATTGCCCCATGAGCGCGTATCCCATACCCCCGACCGCCGTCCAGGATAAGAAAAACGGTATGTAGGAAACCGCCTGAACCCAGCCTTTCAATCTGTTGTTTTTTATCGTGTTTATAAGCAATGCGTACAACAAAATTATCGGGAAGTTCGTTCCTATTCTTATAACCGAAATAAAGATAGTGTTCTTTATCATCGTGTAATTGTCGTACACGGCGTATAAAATGCTTCTGAAATATCTTAAGCCTATAAACTCGCTCGCGAATCCCTCGGCAATCCGATAATCCTGAAATGCCGACGTCAGATACGTAAGCGGATAATAATGAAACAGTATAAGTAGAGCAAGCCCCGGCAACAACATAAGATAAGCCAGCCTGTGCTTTTTCACTCTTGCGAAAAATTTGCTTTTGCCGAATTTAGAAATCCATCTGAATTTTATAGTTAAAAATATCAATACCGCCAGCAATAATACCGCTATCCCCGCAAGTATCCAGACAATCGGCGAAACGTTTTCCGAGTATACTATATACGCGAACACGCAATCGCAATCGGCTTTATCGACTACGTCGGGAGTTAAAGAATCGTCGTCGTAAACGACGGTTTTTTTAACCGCATAGTTCACGGGGGTTATTTCTACTTTATTATCGCCGATTATTTTTACTCCGCGCGACGAATAAAAGTTGATTTTTCCGTCGACGGTCAGCGTGATTTTCTCGGTTAGATTCAGGTCGATAAGTTTAATCGCTATAATTTTATCGTCGGTCCCGGATAAATAATCCGTAAATTCTTTTTCTCCGACTATCTTACCGTCCTTTTTACCGACTGCAGAAACGGTCAGCGAAGCGTTTTCTTCGAACGGCTCGAAATCGGGCGCGAACTCGACGATTTTTTTATTCCCGTCAAGTCCGTAAGAAGTAAACGTTTCGGAATAGTTCCCGTAGTAGTATCCGAAAAGCCTTTTCGCGGAGTCCTGATTATTCTTATAAAACGAAGAACCCGTTCCGTAAACGATTTCGCCGAGCCCGTTGATTTTATCTATACGGCAGGTCTTTACGTTTACCGAATACGCGGTTTCGCTTTCCGTTACGTCGTTTACGACTATAGTTTCGTTAGATAAAACGTACCCCGACGACACGCTGTGTATTAAATCCGCAAAGTCACGGAATTTCTTATCGAACTCGTCCGAACTTTCTATACCATACGCTTTTCTTACCTTTTCCTTGGAAAAAGTAAAAGTAACGTTGCTTTTGCCGTAACGATTGACTTCCGCTTCTGCGCCGTAGTAACCGATGTCGGCCGCTACCCCGCATGCGGAAAGACAAACTATCCCCAAAAGCAAAATTATCGATATAAAAAGCCGACTAACTTTCTTCATTATTTTACCCTTTACTTTTCTAAAATTTTATCCGCTATCCGCTCGGCGATTTTTCTCATTCCTTCGTCGTTCGGGTGAATAGCCACCCCCGAATGCCAAAACTTTCCGATTGCTTTATTTTCGTCTTTTTCGCCTATATCTCCGATTTTAACGAGACTATAACCGTTTTCTTCCACGCATTTATACACGGTTTTATTTATTCCGCCGTCCTCCCAGAACAAATCGGTTACTATTACTTTCGCGTTCTCTTTCGAGCGGAAGTATTTAATCATCTTGTCGTAATGAGAGTAAAGCGGTTTTTCATTGAACAAATGCCTTTGCCCCCATATGTTTTCGCCTATTCTTATAACGATTATATCGGCGTTGAAATCTCTCGCTTTCCGCCACCTTTCTATAAGGTCGTCGTCCCAGTAATTCCTTTCCCAGTCTCCGCAACACGCCGTACAAAAATTTATTTTGCCGTATTTTTCTTCCAGAAGTTTTACGGTAACGTGAACGTAATCGGTTTCTTCGCTCGACGCCGCCATACCCCAGTCGTAATCCCAGCCTATATCCGCTTGCGGCGCGTGTCTCGTAATCGAATTCCCGACAAAAAGAACGTTAATACTCGCGCCTTTATCGATGATTCTTACCACGTCGTATTCCGCAACCTGTCTTTTCGCGGATACGGTATTATTTTCTATTCCCATAACACACCTATCTTACTATAACGCTTTCAATATGTAAAGAGTCGGCGATTTTTTTTATGACGTCCGCCTTATGCCCTATTCCGAGCGCGTAATGGTGAGTAGGCCCTTCGATTATCCAACGTTTTATAAAGTCTTTGGTGTCGGGTGGGAAATACCCCCTCGTGTTGGTGTTGCCCGTCGGCGGAATAGGTCCTTCTTTGGAATAGCCTTCGCCTATTACGAATTTGAATTTTCCGTCCGCTTTCTGCGTAATCCCGAGCATGGTTATAGGTCCTTCTTTTAATTTGAATTCGACCGACGCGCCGCTTCCGAGTTTTCCGTGATACTTTATGAGAGAACGAAGTATCGGTTTACCGTTCGCTATTCTCATGTGATGCGGTCCGTCGTGACCTATCATTATGACGTTATCGTTGAAATCGAACGGGTGGAGTTCCGCAAAACTTCCGCCTATATCGAGTTTATCCATTATAAACATCGCGATATTGGTTTTTATGTCGAATTCGCCGCACATAGGAATCCCCTGCGCGTTAAGAATCGAGTTGCCGACTATAAGAGAAGTCGCGACCTTTCTTTCGGGACTGCCGTCAGCCCCCTCGTAATAATACGCCATTCCGTTAAGTTTAAATCTGTCCACGAGAATGTCGAGCGCGACAGCGGAACGCGCGGACTGTTCGAGATCTTCTTCCGTCAACTTTCTAGTAACGGGATCGGAAACGGGGTCGGGCGTTTCGAATTCTCGCAGAATCAACGCTTTCTTTTCTTCGACCTGTTCTTCTTTTACGTCGTTATACGCTTCCATTAAATCGGAAATTTCGATAAGCGGAACGTGAACGCCGAACGCTGCCGCCACGGCGGTCGGGTCGCAATGCATATCGTACATCGCTTCGAGGACTCGCCCCATTAACCCTAATCTCGCGCCGCGAAGTCCGTGGAGAACTTTCGCCACGTCGCACCAGTCGGCTATTTCCTTTTTCGCCTTTTCGTCGTTATACAAAGTGCCTATTATTACGTCGGTTACGGGTTTATCGTATCTCTGCGCGACCATACAAAACTCGGGAACCGAACAAATATTGTCGTTTTCGAGTTGCATAAACGTATCCGCGCGGTCGTAATCCATAGCCGCTCTCGGCTGCAGAGCAACGAGCACCATGGGCGAATTTATTTTCTGCAATATGGGCGCGAAAACGGACGAGGTTGCGTACGTTATCATATTGCACATAACCACGTCTACGTTTTCCGCAACGATTTTATCCGCAACTTCAAAACTCTTTGCGTTCGAATCGACGAAGCCGAAATCGACGAGTTCCACGTCGTTGCTTTTTATCAGTTTGCAAAGGTCTTCGTGATATTTCCTTAAATTCTCTTCAAGTCCCTTAAACTGCTCGAAATAAATACCGTGAATTACGGCGAAAACCCCTACTTTTCCTACTCTTTTTACTTTTCTTTCAATCATATTATTTTCCTTCGGTAACCTTTTTAATTGCTTTTAAAAATTTATATCCGTATTTCTTTTCAGGTTCGAGATAATTGCCTTCCGTCCATTCGTTCCATATGACGGTAATAAACGGCGACTTACTTTTATCGGAATTTGCGAATTTATAGTATTCTTTAAAAGCCTGATAAAAATTTTCCGGCGTACAATTTACCACTACTGCATACCACGGGTATACGTTAAGGTTTTCGTACGTTTCGGACTGAATGGTTCGCGGACTCTGATCAAGCCCCGACATCATATGAACGACCATAGGCACGTCGTAAATGCGGGTGTCTTCTTCGGTCGCCTCTAACCCGCTTTTCCAGAAATCGTTATAATCGACGGTCAGTCTGTCGTCGTCGTATTTGACGGGCCACCAGTAACGGACGCCTAAATCGATTCCGACGGAGGTTATTATCTTGTTGATTTCGTTTTTGTCTTTGGTAATATCTTCAATTATTGCCGGCAACGTTGCCAGTTCCATTTCTCCGAGCCCCGCAGCCCTGACCCTTTCTCTCAGAAAATTAAACTCTTTTACGGTGTTTTCTACGCCGCCGAGTTCTTTTATCATCTTCGCGACGTTGTAAATTATAAATAATATTTTTCCGTCTACTCGTATGTAATTCTTCTTGCCGAAATACTTTTCTATAAACACGTCGGTTATTCTTCTGAACGATTCCGAAGTGACAGCCGAACTCATAAGCGACGGGGAAATGTTCATTCTGCCCGACGGGTGAGCGTAAATCGGGTCGTGATTGCACCACATTACCGCAAATTTGAAATCTTCGCAATTTTTCGCTTTCAAAAACCCTTCGTCGATACATCTGCAACGATATGGTCCGTCTTCATAGTAGTACATATCGAAAATAAATCCGTCGACGCCGTATCTTTTAGCCGTCGAAATCTTCTTTTCCATAACCGCGGGGTCTGCTTCGTCGAGATAGCCCCATTTGGGAATTAACGGTTGGTGATGCCCCTCGAATCTTGCTCTCGCGCATTTGGTTACCTCCCACTCCGTCCAACCTTTACCGTGCCATTTTTCGTTCAGCGGATCTACGTGCCAGTTGGGAAAATAATACGCGTATACTTCTTTCTTTTTCATATCATTCCTTCTTTTTCGGTTTTATTTAGTCGTACCGATTCGTCTTTTTCTCGATTATACGATAACGGCGTATTCCTTTCAATACATTAAATAAATATAAAAGTGGACAAAATAAAGATTTTATCTTGTCCACTTAATTACTTACTTTTTACGATTGTTTTCAGTTTATACCGTAAAGATATTCGGCGTCGGAAAAATAAATGTCTCCGCTTGCGGCAAGTCCGCCGTCTTCAAAGCCTACTCTTCCGTCCGACGGGGCTATTTCGTTTGCGTCCGAAACGGAGAAAACCACCGTGTACCACACGTCTTTTCTTATGACGTTTTCGCCGACTTCTTCACCGTTTAAGAACACTCCGTATACCGCCTTTTTCTGCGCCTCGGTGGCAGTGCCTTTCCACTCGATTTTAGAACCGGCTTTTACGTACAGCACTCCCTGTCCGTACTGAACGAGACAAACTTTGGAATCGTCCTGCGTAAGGCAGAAATCCACGGCGACGTATTTTACCCCGTTATCGGCAAGAACCTTCGCCTTAGGCGTATAATATTTGTCGTTCCAGTTAACAGTTCCGTCCGTCGTGTTAAACGTGTATTTTACGACGTTTGTTCTGCCGGCGTAACTCAATCCGCTTTCCACCGTTCCTTTCCCGAGAGATGCCGAGAATTCTTCCGCAATATTTACGCTATACGAGAAAGTATTCGCGTCGTTATAATAACGGACTTCGCCGAAATACACGTCGCCCGTACTCGAAACGTTGCAATCTTCCACGCCGAACTGCGCCGTTGCGTTTACGGCATTCAACTCTTCAACGTTAAGAACTACCGTATAGAATGCGTCTTTTACGGTAACGCTGCTACCCAAAGTAACGGCTTTTCCGTCGCAGAACACGCCTGCAAAAATCTTCTTCTGTTCGTCGGTGTAAGTCGCGGCTCTGTAATTTACTGCATTTCCGACGGAGAACTGAATCTGCGCGCCGTTTACCTGAAGAACGGTTACCGACTGATCGTCTGCCGTCATCGCGAAAGTGATTCCCACGTATCTGTTTCCCGAAGCGAGAAGATTTGCCACCGTGTTTACGGAATAAATTTTATCGTTCCACGTGCCGCTTTTAAGCGAATATTTCGCAAGATTCGTTTTTCCGTTATAGGTAGCGCCGCCCGTGAGTTCGCCGCCGGTCTTTACGGCGAAACGGTTTTCGAACGTATCCGCCTGTTTTTCGACGTTTTCGCTTATATCGGTCGTAAACGAATCGTTTCTATACGCTTTTACGTTATCGAAATAAATCTTGCCCTTATACGCCGCAACCGAAGCGTCCGTATACATCGCGGCGGATTGATTGAATTCTTCTACCGTCCTTTGCGAATAATCGTAAACAAGTTTATACCAACTGTTCGCTTCGATAATTTCGCCTTCGTTTACCTGCGTTAAAGTTCCGTCCTGTTCGTATTTATATATTTTAATGGACGAATTGAACTGACCGTTATTATAAGCCCCGTACGCCTGCCCCGCCGACACTAAGTTTATATAATACCTGTTCGCGCCGTCGTTCGTTAAACAGGACGTTCTGAAAGACGACCCCCCTGTTAAACAAAAGTCCGTTCCGAAATATCTGATTTCTTTACCGATAATTCTTTTCAGGTTATCGAGATAAGTTATTTTGTTCCCGTCGGCGTCGCACCATTGCGAATCCGCAAAGTTTAATTCCTGTTTATACGTTCCGAGAGTCGATTCCGCAACGAGTACGTTTTCTCTTCCGAGAGCAAATCTTTCTTCCGTCAAAGAAGCGATGACTCCGTCGGAAGTAACTTTTTTAGGAAGCAAACGGGTTTCGTAATTCTGTTTTTTATAAACAACTTTTAAGTTTGCTTTATCGTTTGCGAGAGCAACGCCCGAAAGCGTGCTTTCGTTACTTACTATATATCCGCCTTTGCTTTCCGCGATAACTCCGATTTCGGAAGCGATTTTGGCGGTTTTTTCTTCGGTACCGCCTATTTTTGTCATAGAACCGTCAACGTCGGAATATTCGTACTTTTCGACCGTATACTTTACGTCGGTGTTTTTCACGGCGTCGGTGAGATACGTTTCGCGCAATATTTCTTTTTTATCGCTCTCCAACCCGGGATCGGCGATAGCCGCCTGTGCCACGTACACGACCGAACGGTACGTTTTATCGCTGCCGCCGGCAAAATTATACGAAACCGCGCCTTCGCTATCGGTAACTTTTATAAACGCTTGTCCTACGAATTCGCGCAAAAGGTTTTTATCGAGAATCTTCGTTATAGAACCTTGCACCTTATAACCGTATACGTCGTCTTTCACAGGAACGGCGTTTATTAAAATTATCGGCTTTTTGCCCTCTTTTGCACCTTCATCGGAAACATAATATTTGGCGTTTTCCCCGAAAACGTTCTCCGCGGTAAGTTCGTAACCTTCGGTTTCCACGTAGTCTTTGGGCGCGATTAACATTCCGTATTCAACGGAAGCGTAACCGTAATTATTGAGCGCGACGTAATCTTCTTCGCTCATTCTTCCGATAAAACGCAACCCTCTTTCGCTCGCATCTCCGTTGCCGAACCTTATCGAACCGCCTTCCGCCATCGTAAACTCAATCATATCTACCGACTTGCCCTCCGCGCGAGCGTTCGCTTTGTTTGCAAACGTAACGCCGAAAGACAGCCCGAAACTTATAAGACATACGGCAATCAACGTCTTTTTAAGAACGTTTCTTAATACTGAACTTTTCATCTTAATTCCATCCCCCGTCATCAAAAATATCCACGCCGAAACCGTCTTCGCTCGGAGATTGCAACAGCACGTCTTCGGCGCTCGACAAAATAATGCTTATTGTCGGCTTTGTGTAATTTATACTCCTCATTTATTATTACATAACGCGGTTTGAATTCAGCCCCGAAAGCCTTCCGCATTATTCCTTTCTTTTCCCTTTGCGCCCCGTTCTCTTTATTGTTACCGAGTAAAAGCGCTTTTCAAAAAGTTACGTATAACTCGCCTATAATGTAGACAAAATAAATATTGACAAACGCCTTCGCGAGTGATACTATTTACTTAGAATTCCGTTTAAGGAGAATTTATGCTTCTGCAAGATATCAAACCTTTCGTCAGATACGCCGTCAAACAAAAAATCAACGACATTAACGATTTCGTCAACTACGATTACAGGTTTTTTTACTGCGTAAACGGAGAAGGAGTATTCACCGTCAACGATAAACGATTTCCTTTTAAACGCGATACTTTTATTATGTGGAAAGTCGGCGGAGTTTACAGTTACGAGCCGTCGGATTCCCTTGCCACGGAAGTTATTTCGGGTAATTTCGATTACACGAACAACCACGCGTCGCTTTTTACACCCGTTCCGCCCGATATAAAAGCAAATTTTAACCCGGACAAACTCATAAGCGAATCGGTCTATTTCGAAGACGCTTCCTGCTTAAACGATACGGTTTTCATTCCGAAAGCGTCAAATCTTGGCGAAACCGTGGAAAAATTACAAACCGAATACAACAAAAAAGTTAAGTATCAGAACCTTAAATGCTCCATTATATTGCAGGAATTGATTCTTCGGGTCGTTACGTTTATAGAAAACGACGCTTTCGTCGCCGAAGACAATCTCGTCGTGAAAGTAATCGATTATATCCGCAAACATTATAAGGAAAACCCTTCTAATCAGGAAATCGGGAAACATTTCGGATACCACCCCAACCACCTTAACGCAATCGTCGTAAAGTATTCGGGAAAATCAATTCACAGTTACCTTATGTCTTACAAAATGAGCAAGGCTCTCGACCTGCTTATGACGACAAATCTTTCGGTAAAACAAATAGCGTTGAGCTTAAACATTCAGGATCAGCAGTATTTTTCCCGCTGTTTCAAGAAGATTTACGGCAAACAACCCAGTTCTTTCAGATCCTGATTTTTCTAAATCTTATCACCTAATCTTTATAAAATAAATAGACAAAATAAATATAGTTTTGGATAAAATAAAGTTTTTTTATTGATTATCCGTCGTTTCTTACAAGATAAAAACCGCCCGAATACGGTAAATAATTACGTATTCGGGCGGTTTGTTTTTTAGATTTCAGTATCGTTTTTCGTTTATACATATATTTGATTATATAACCTTAACCGATACTTTTTTGATTTTACAAGCTTGCGGTAAGAATTCCTTTGACTTCTTCGGCGGTTAGAACTTTATACCCGCTTTTATTTATTACCGTCGCCGACACTATGCCGTCAAGCATTTCGGGCGTCGCCCCGAGTTCGGTTATATTCATTACGAGCCCTATCTTTTTCATCCATTTTTCCATTTTATTAAGCCCTTCTTCGGCTACGGCCCGTTCGGTTTTGCCTTCGGCGTTTACGCCCCACACGTTGACCGCGTAACGGGCAAACTTACTTAACCCGTAAGGCATGATATGGCGATAATACGGCAAAGATACCGCCGCGAGCGTCATACCGTGCGTCGCGTTGGTGTACGCGGATACGGCGTGACCTATCATATGAACTTCCCAGTCTTCCGTTTTCCCTTTGGCGATAAGAGTGTTAAGCGCCCAGGTCGCCGTCCACATAATATTGCTTCTCGCTTCGTAGTCGGTGGGGTTTTCCGCGGCTGTTTCCGCGCTGCGAATAAGCGAACGAAGCAGCCCTTCCGCCAGATAATCGCTGGTGTTATCGTCTTCGCCCGAGAAATACTGTTCCAAAATATGCGACATTATATCGAAAATACCCGAAATCATCTGGTAACGCGGTACGGTAAAGGTATATTCGGGGTTAAGAACGGAAAATTTAGGATACACGTTCTCGTCGAACACCCGCCCGCCTTTAAACTTCTCTTCCGTGTTAGTTATAACCGACCCGCCGTTCATTTCGCTGCCCGTTCCTACCATAGTGAGAACGCAGCCGACGGGGACTATCTTACACGTTACCTCTTCAAACCGCTTGAAATATTTATCCCACGGGTCGTCGTCGCAATAAACGGAAACGGATACCGCTTTCGAATAATCGCATACCGAGCCGCCGCCCACGGCAAGAATCAGATCGGCTTTCGCCGCTCTCGCGCGCGCCACGCCTTCGCGAAGTTTGTCCGCGGTAGGATTCGGCATTACGCCTGCGTCTTCGAAAACTTCTTTTCCATTTTCTTTAAGAATGGAAAGAACTTTATCGTAAATTCCGTTCTTCTTTATCGAGCCCCCGCCATAAACGAGCAGAACGTTCTTTCCGTATTTCGGTAATTCTTTATTTAATCCTTCAAGCGCGTCTTTCCCGAAATAAAGTTTCGTGGGATTGCAATAAGTAAAGTTTCCTAACATAATTTTCTCTCCTTTTTTATATTCTTCTTTTATTTTTTCCGTTTATAATTTATTCGTTTCGAAAAATTCAACGTGTCGTTTCGGCAAAATTTTACTCCGACTTAAAAACTCTTCTCTCGACCCCGACGTATAATCTTCGTTCGCTATTCGGTAATAGGATTTTTTCGTTTCTATAAAAAGAAATTTCCTGAATTTATACAGGCGGATATCCGATACGTTTTTCATTTCCTTTTCCGTCTTTGTAAAAAATACCGTTTTCAAGACAAAACGTGTGTTTTACCTTTCCCCCTTCCAGAAAATTTTTCGAAGAACAGTTTATATTCTGCGTTATCATTACTATACCCAACAATGCGGGAAGTATAAATATAAACGCCAACTCGTATATACCGAAAATAAACGCCGGAACAAGCGACAATAAGGAAACTATTAAAGACCCTATAAAAACGGCGTCATTTTAATATTACCGTATATTGCGATTGATTTAGTGTCGTTATACCCGCCATTTCGATTTTCATTTTTGATTCCGCTTTTCGCTTTTTCTTTATTTTAACATTTTTAATTCGTTTTAACAATAGTTTATATAATTTTTTTATATGTTTTGCCTTTCGTAACGTCGGGCGCAAGCCCAAGGGGGTCTTGTTAATTGCGGAAAAAATGAAAAACAACGCGTTTTTGGTGTAACGATAGGGATTAGAACAAGAATAAAAAAATTGCCCTTGCTTTTTTATTGCCGTATTGCTATAATGTAACTGTGATAAACAATAATTAATCGGAAATATTTGTCATGGTTGAATTTAGGTCAAAATTAGACAGCAGTAAAAGTCGTGCGCTCAATAATAGTATGTTCAAAAAACTGTTATGGCTGTATGTTCTTTTGTCAGTTTTGCTTATTGTACTCGGTGTTGTAGGTATCGTATACCGAGAGGACAGTTCAGACTTCGCCGCAGGTATAGGGCTTATAGTACTCGGCGTGTTGATTACTCCGCTCTGTTATTTGCTCTCGCGCTTTTTGCAAAAGTATATCGATAAATCAGCGACGTATATAAGCGACAATACGGAAGAAATATATACGTTTGACGAGCAATATATAACGCTCACGCAGACTATGGGCGACGTTTTTACGTCCACGTTTAAAGGAAGGTACTCATATATTTATAAAGCGAGAGAGGACAAAAACTACTTCTATCTTTACATTTCAAAAATACAGAGCCACGTCATAGACAAATCGTCGATAGTGCAAGGCTCTTTGGAAGAAGTAACAGCGCTGTTAAAAACAAATCTTGGCGATAAATTCAAGAATAAATAAACAACGCATAGAATAAAATAAATTTCAATTATCGCCTAAACAAAAGAAAAAGTATAGCGCACTATACTTCGTAAATGAAGTAGTGCGCTATTTATATGACCAAGAATAATCCCTATAAGTAATACCCTCTAAACGTTGCTTTTTATAGTTTGTGAAAGGGCTACGAAAAGATACAAAATTGAAAGCGGATGAATTAAGCAAAAACGGATGATTTTTTTGAAAACGGTTTCAATTTTAATTATTCGGCTGAAACCTTAAGCCTGTTTGGTTATTCTTTG
>JAEDMA010000137.1 GCA_016295005.1 Christensenellaceae bacterium | reverse complement strand
ATAAGAAAGAACAATGAAAAAGACGTTCGGTGTTTTGTCTTTGGAATATATGACGTGTACTTGAAGAGAAGAAACCGGTAACGCCGACCTGAACGTGACGGTGAAATTGGATCTTATTCCGTTCAAAAACGATATGGAATGTTTTCCTTCCAATCTGCTTAAAAGTATCGTGCCGGATGCGTTGTACGTAACTTACGTAGTCCGCATTGAGAAAGGAGAAGGGATTTCCTATCATCTTTGAGTGAAAAACATCGTCTTTTGCTCACAAACCTACTGTAACTTATAAAAATGCGGTGAAGCTATTTCGTACAACAAAGCCACTTGTATGGGTCTATAAGTATTTTGCTTATAGATCTATATTTTTTATTTTCACGCTAAAATCGGCGTTTTATAGCAAAAATTAAGACCTATAAGAGCATTTTCACGCTTTTACAGGTCTTTTTTAATACAATTTTTTAAGAAAACGCCACGATAGATTTTGTTACACACACTTTAAGTCAACGTATGATAAAACTACACCCTAGTGGATTTGAATTATGTAATTAGGTGGCATACGGTAAAAGGAATTGAATTTTTTTGAAAGCCGTGATATTATATATTTGAATTTTGAGTAAAGGTGCAAATTATGAAAGCTGAAAGAAATAAGACGATAGATTTATCTGTGGAAGAAGGTCGAGTTTATTTAGAAAAATGTATAACGATAAGCGAAAATGCTTCGCTAAATGATATTATCAATAAAACCATAAATGGAGATACTTTTGAAGTTTTAGATTTATTGCCACATAATTTTATTGATTTACTGATAGTTGATCCTCCCTATAATTTGGGCAAGGAGTTCGGTACGGGTAAATTCAAGAAAATGACGGATGAAGATTATTACGTGTATACAGAAACTTGGATTAAAAAAGTTTTGCCGTTATTAAAAGATAATGCAAGTATTTATGTTTGTTGTGACTGGAATTCTAGTATGGTTATAGGACAAGTTCTTAAAAAATATTTCCATATACAAAATAGAATTACTTGGCAACGTGAAAAAGGACGTGGTGCTTTATATAATTGGAAAAACGGAATGGAAGATATTTGGTTTGCAACTAAATCAAAAAATTATACATTTAACGTTGAAGATGTTAAAGTGCGTCGTAAGGTAATAGCGCCATATAAGACAGACGGAAAACCAAGAGATTGGGAAGAAACTGTAGACGGTAATTTTAGGAATACGTTCCCGTCAAATTTTTGGGATGACATTTCAATTCCTTATTGGTCTATGCCAGAAAATACTGCGCATCCGACTCAAAAGCCGGAAAAACTATTAGCAAAAATTATTTTAGCAAGTTCAAATAAAAACGACATTATTTTTGATCCATTCTTAGGTTCAGGCTCAACATCTGTAACGGCAAAAAAATTGGGAAGAAATTATGTTGGTATAGAAAGGAACGAACAATATTGCGTTTGGACTGAAAAACGTCTTGAGATGGCAGATGTCGATAGTTCGATACAAGGCTATACCGATGGCGTTTTTTGGGAAAGAAACACACTAAGTGAACAAAAGAAAATAAAGAAATAATGATGATAAAAAGTACAGCAGAGAAATTATTAAAGAATTATTAGTCCCACACATACATGGAAATGTTTTAATAAAAACCAAGCCGTATGTTATTAACCTTTTGCGGACTATTTTATTTTTCCCCGCCGAATATTTCCGCGTGTCTGCGATCAATTTCGTCGAACGTTTTGATAAAACATTTATAAAACCCTTTGCTTTTTCCGGTTATATAAGGTTCGGACGGCGCGCCGTCTTTTCGCAATTTGAAAAGGTCGTAATAACGGTTAACCTGCCAGCCTTGCAGAAAGCCGATTTTAATCGCTTTTTGCGGACAATAGAAAGAACAGCGCATACACATATCGCAGGAACGCGAGAAAACTGCTTTTTTGTTCTTTATGCGGATATTGCCGTTAGGGCAGTTTTTCGCGCACAGTCCGCACCCGTTACATTTTCCGTTCGTCTTATAAAACAGAGAGTTCACCGCGCCGCCTATCGCCTGAATACCGATAAAAAACGCGCAGAGATTATAAAAGAAGTTGCTTTTTACGACGGGTGCGATTCCCGCGGAAAGGTTATAAAACATAATATCCATAAGTTTTTCGTCCTTTTCGAGAATTTGTTTTATAAACTCGCGGTCAAATTCGAAATGGATATTGTACGGCATAACGAAATGGTATTCGCCGCAAAAGGTCGCGTTTTCTTTTTTGGCTTTACGCAATATCTTTCTGCTCGAAGCGTTGTTAAGCCCCAACGTTTCTCCGCTGTTTTTATAGATAAAATATTTTTGTCCGCTCCCGAATTTTAACTTTTTGAAATATTTTATAAAAGGGTGCGGCGTGTTGAACGCGTAAACGGGGTAACCGAGACCGACGTAATCGTATCCCGACAAATCGGCGACGGGCGTGTTCCGCGCGATTTCCGTTTTACACACCGAACAGCCGAGCGCGGCAAACCGTTCCGCTATTCTGTCAGTAAGAAACCGAGTGTTGTAAGTACCCGTATAATAAACAAGCAAGATTTTCAAACCGATACGCTCCGTAATGCACGTTAAGTCGGGTGGAAACGCAAACGTATGCGCTCCGCCCGTTAATCCGTCGTTTATATCTTACCATTTCCGACGTTTTTTTTCAAGCGTATTCGCAGTTATTATAAAACGCTTTTCCGCGCGGAAAGGTTAAGGCGGACGTAAACAGTTCCGACTTTATGCGCGGTAATCCCGCAACGCGCATAAAAAACCGCCGCGGAAGGTTCGTTCTTTGCGGCGGATAAAACCATTTCGTTTTTTTCAGGACTGTTTTTTAACGTAACACAACACCACCGAGTCGGGACCCGGATGAGTGCCGATTATGGGCGTTAAAAAGACTTTTCTGATAACCGCGTCGGGATTTATCGCTTTTATGCTTTGCGCGAGCGCATCCGAGCCTTTCGGATTATCCGAATCGCATATATATACCGAATAATCGGCGGAAAAATCCGCATTTTTTTGTAAATATCGGCAAGTTCTTTGAGCGTGCGCCTTTCG
>JAEDMA010000136.1 GCA_016295005.1 Christensenellaceae bacterium | reverse complement strand
AGTTATCCTTGCGTTTTTTGTTTGGAAAAATAAATAAAATGTGATAAAATCGTTATATGAAAATATTTGCGATAAGCGACTTACATATTTCTACCAACACGAACAAACCTATGGACGTGTTCGGCGGCAACTGGGTGGGGTATCTCGAAAAAATTTACGCCGACTGGGAAAGCAAAGTATCGGACGACGATCTCGTTTTAATAGCGGGCGATATAAGTTGGGCGATGAGTATCGACGACGCCGTAAAAGATATTTCCACTTTCGCTGCTTTAAAAGGGAAAAAGATTATCATTAAAGGCAACCACGATTACTGGTGGAGCGGCATAGGAAAGGTGAGAGATTCTCTTCCCGAAAGCGTTTACGCCCTGCAAAACGACAGCGTAAAAATCGGCGACGCGGTGATTTGCGGTTCCCGCGGCTGGACGGTGCCGGGCGCGCCCGACTTTACCGAACAGGATATGAAACTTTACAAAAGAGAAACGGAAAGGTTAAGACTTTCTCTCTCTTCGGCAAAAAAACTTGCGGAAAACGGCGAAAAAATTATCGCAATGATTCATTATCCGCCCTTTAACGTAAGAAGGGAAAGTTCGGCTTTTACCGACGTTTTCGAAGAGTTCGGCGTAGATTCGGTAATCTACGGGCATCTCCACGGAAAAGACGTGAGAGCGGACAAGTTTCTTATTAAAAACGGCATAAAATATTATCTTACTTCGTGCGATTTGGTCGATAATAAACTTACGGGGATAAAATTATAATGGAAAAGGTAAAAGAGTACTTTAAAACGCTTCCGAAAAGATTTTTCATTACCGCGTTCTCGGGTATGGCGCAAGGGCTTTTCGTAACCCTTATAGCAGGCACCATTCTCGGCACGATAGCCACTAAAATCATAGGTTCCGGCAACTATTTCGGCGACACTTTAACGGTTATTGCAAACATAGCCAAGTCGCTTATGGGGGCGGGAATCGGCGTAGGAATCGCTTACGCTCTCGAAAAAAACAAGTTGCTGGTTTTTTCGGCGGCGGTTGCGGGTATGGTCGGCGCGTTTGCCGAAAAACTTATGGCGGGCGAACAGATTTTTACGGCAATTACTCTCGGCGCTCCCGGTAATCCGATAGGCGCGTACGTCGCCACTATGCTCGTCGTGGAAATAGTCGGGTTATACGCAGGTAAAACCAAACTCGATATTTTGTTGGTTCCGTTAGGTTCGCTTTTGCTTTCGTTTGCGGGCGTTTACGTCGCTTATCCTTTTATATGGCTTATAAATCAACTCGGGGCGCTAATCGCCATGGCTACGGGAATTACTCCTTTCTTTATGGGAATCATCGTTTCCGTCGTTATGGGTATTCTTCTCACCATGCCGACTTCTTCCGCGGCGATATGGATAACGGTAAGTAAAGCGGTTATCGAAGCCGGCGGAGATAACGCCGATTATATGCTTATCGCGGGCGGCGCGGCGACGGTAGGCTGCGCTTGCCATATGGTAGGATTTGCCGTCGCTTCTTTCCGCGAAAACGGTTGGGGCGGACTCGTTTCACAAGGAATAGGCACTTCTATGCTGCAAATTCCGAATATTATGAAAAAACCCGTTATCATGCTTCCGGAAATTATTTCGAGCGCGATTTTAGGACCCCTTTCCACCTGCGTTTTCGTGTTGAAATGCGGCTATTCGGGCGGAGGCATGGGAACCAGCGGACTCGTCGGAATAATCGATTTGTTCGATAATACGCAGTTATCTTTTTTAACCGTTACGGGAATAATACTTCTTATGATAGTATTGCCGGCGGTTCTCAATCTTTTAATTTCGGAATTTTTAAGAAAAAAGAAAGTGATTTTGTTCGGCGACCAGAAGTTGCCCGACTAATCGGCAATTTATAACGATTATAAAAAACGTCCGCAAGGGAAAACTGTAATAGACATAGGGATTTTTAAGCAATAACAAAAGTGTAGCCCACTATACTTCGCAAAAAGCGAAATATGGTGGGTATTATCTTTACCACAAAAGATTAGGTTAGTATAGTTATATTTTTGCATTGTGGCTAAAAGTGATATGCAAACAAGTTTGCGTTATACTATGTCTAACGCCGCAGACCCCTACTATTACGGCAACTTTGATAAGACTTATTTTGGCGTTCTAAAGGGAGTTCAAGGATTTTATGAACATCTTAAAAGATAGATAACAACTAGGAAAAGCGAATGTTTTATTTAAAATTTTTTTGACTTGTATTGACATTATTTTTATATAGTGCTATAATTTAATTATATATATCAATGATATATAAATAAAAAAGGAGAAAGAAATATGAACAAGATTAAGAAGATTATTATTTCAATTTTAACGATTTGTATGTTTGCTTGTTTCAGTGTTTTTGCAGTTGCTTGTGGTGGTGACGACGATGGTGATAGGTGTAACCACGAAAACGTAATCGTTTGTGAAACTTGTGGAGCAGTAGTTCAAGGCAATGAATACTACGTAAATTACGTTAAGTCAGGCTTAAGTACGCTTGGTGCAGGAAAAGGTTATAACGTTGACCTTAACCTTTCAGTTAACACAGGTGAAGGCGAAGGATGGTACAAAACTGTAGAAGATTACGAATACGTAGAGACCGTAAAAACGGAATACGTTATAACGGCAGACGATATGTTCTTTGGTTTTGATAACAACGGTGCATTATATTTTGATGGTGGTTTATCTATAAGCATTAAGAGTTATACTGATGATAGCACCATATTTAATGTAACCACTTTAAACCTTTCTGAAATCAAATTAGAAGGGACTGAATTGTCTTACGCTTATGAATTAAAAGTGGAATACTTAACGTTGTCTGCACAATTAAAAGAAATCAATGATAACGAAGAAAGTGATAGCGGCGTTTTAAATTTAGAAGAAATGTTAGCAGTTGAAGGGGAAGATTTCCAACCCGTAATGATTTTCACCGACATTTTACCTATGGTTGTTGACTGCTATGAAGACGTACTTCTTCCATACGCAAATACCGAACTAGATGCTAACAAAGCAGACGTAAACAAAGCAGTTGCTAACGCAATTGACACCATGTTTGCAGTTAAGAAAGTTGACGGAAATAACGTTTATACAATGGATG
>JAEDMA010000135.1 GCA_016295005.1 Christensenellaceae bacterium | reverse complement strand
TAGGGCTATGCCCGAAAATGTAAAGCCACCCGCTTAGCGGGTGGATATTTACTTAACGGCGGTTTTATAAAGTCGGCGGATAAAGTTTATTTTTGCTTGTCGCCGTAAAGTTTTATTCCCATGCGGGGAAGAGCGGTCTCCGAACTTCCGAGCGGAGTTAAAGCGTTTCTGTAATCGTGCTTGTCGCAAAATCCTTTAAGTTCTTCCTGTAATCTCTTGAAGTTACGAGTTTCTATTCCTGAAAGGGTGTTAACGTATTCTTTCGCGTATTTGCCTGCGTAAGAAGAATATGAAAGAAGTTCCGCGTAATGCTCTAAACAAAATCCTTTGGTTTTTAAAAGGGTTTTGTAAAAATTTTCTTCTTTAGCGTACATCTGCGCAATCGTCTTGTAGTATTTAACCATGCTTTCTTCCGTTAAATCGCAGATAATGCAGGTGGAAGACGATTTTTTTATAAAATCCGCTTGTTTTTTCGCCTGGCCTACGCTGTTTAATTCTTTAAGAGAGTTCATAAGCGTATCTACGCGCGTGCCTATCTGTAAAGCGACGGAAAGTTTGTTTTGTCTGGAAAAAAGCATGTCGAAGTGGCGAGAACAAAAACCTTTGGCGTTTACTTTGGCTCTCGTCGTTTCTTCCATAACCGCGTCGTTTAAAAATTCGTGCAGAAACTGTTCTTCGACCTTTTTTCTTATTTCGCATAACGGGCATTCGCAATCTTCGCCCGCCTTTTCGTATATCAAACCTGTGTCTATATGATAATTCATAAAAACATTTTAACATATCCGGAGATAAAGTTCAATACTTTTTGTTGAAAAGTCAGACGGTTAGTGGTAGAATATATTTAATTGAAGGTTCCTGAGGTTATCGGGAACGGTTTTGGAGGAGAGAAAAAACATGAATATAGAAAAAGTAGATTTATACGAATATTTCGGGGTGGAAAGACCGCAAGGCGCGAAAGGATATTTAACGACTTATGTTCGTTATCGTTCGCCCGAGTTTTGTATCGGCAGATTAAGACCCGCTATGCTTGTTATCCCCGGTGGCGGATACGCTATGGTATCCGACAGAGAAGCCGAACCGGTCGTAATGGCTTATCTCGAAAAGGGATATAACGCATTCGTTCTCGATTACTCGGTAAATCCCGTTATATATCCCGCGCAACTTATAGAAGGCTGTATGGCTATGGCGTATATAAGAGAAAACGCCGAAAAATACGATATTGATACCGGTCACGTCGCCGCGATAGGCTTTTCGGCAGGAGGACATCTTTGCGGTATGCTTGCGACATTAACGGAAGAAAAGGTCGTTAAAGAAGTTTTGGGCGAGCGTTCTGTCAATTGCAGACCTGACGCAGTCGTTCTTTCTTATCCTGTAATAAAATACGGCGAAAATATGCATAAAGGCAGTTTTGATAACCTTTGCGGCAACGACGAATCGCTAAAAGAATATCTGTCGCTCGAAAAACGCGTAAATAAAGACTCTTCGCCCGCGTTTATATGGTGTTCGGCGAACGATACCTGCGTTCCCGCGGAAAACAGTCTGGTTATGGCGGCAGCGTATAAAAAGCATAAAATTCCCTTCGAATTACATATTTACAGAAGCGCTATACACGGCGCAAGCGTCGCGACAAAGGAAATAGTGGCGGCTAATTACCCGAAAGAATCCATAAACGGCTACGTAAATCCCCACGTCGCAAAATGGGTGGAACTTTCGGCTGAGTTCTTATCCGAACTCGGTTTCGGAATAATAATTTAATCGGAGAAAGCGTATGGCAAAAAAATTCGGTTTGGTTTTAGGTTCGGGCGGTAGCCGCGGAGTGGCACACATAGGATTTCTGAAATCGTTAGAAGAAGAAGGAATCGTTCCCGATCTGCTTACAGGGTGTTCAATGGGGTCTGTCGTCGGCAGTTGTTACGCTATCGGCATGACGCCCGACGAAATGTATGCGGAAGTTAAAAAACTTAAAATGACCGATATTATGGACCTTTCCGTGTCCCCGTTGCGTAAAGGTTCGCTTTTGCGCGCGGTGAAACTTAAAAAGGTACTTTCAAGATATCTCGGCGATAAAAAATTTTCCGACACGAAAATACCGTTCAAGGCGGTAGCCACAGACCTCGTGTCGGGGGGCGCCGTAACTCTTGACGGCGACGTTAAACTCGTTGACGGGGTAGCGGCAAGTTCGACTATTCCTTCGATATTCCAGCCGGTAAAAATTGACGGAATGGTTCTGGTCGACGGCGGCGTGTGTTGCAGAGTTCCTGTCGCACCTATTCGGGAAATGGGCGCGGAAGCCGTGGTTGCAGTGGACGTTTTAGGCTCCGTAAGGGTAATAAATAAGGAATATAACCATAATATGTTATCTATAATAACGCGTTCTATAGATATTGCGGACGGACATCTGACTGCGATGAAAAGAGAAAAAGAAAAGTGCGACCTGTGGTTGGAACCCGATATGGGCGATATGAGTCAGTATAAGTTCAAAGATTTCGATCTGGCTTATAACGCAGGGTATAAAATAGGTAAGGAAAACGCCGAAAAAATAAAAAAAATAATAGAATAACCGATTAAAGAGGAACAAAAAACAAAAAATAAAAATTTAATTTTCCAAACGTTAAAAAAATTGTTGATATTTTTTTTTAATTATGCTAATATAATTAGGCGATTAAGGGAAATTGAATTTTGCTACTGTGGCTCAGTCGGTAGAGCAGCTGATTCGTAATCAGCAGGTCACCAGTTCGAATCTGGTCAGTAGCTCCAAAAGAAAAGCACCGCTTTTGCGGTGCTTTTCTTTTGCTATCGACCGCAAGACGAGAACTGCGGTTCGGTCGCCTATGACGGGCAATCCCGACGGGCAAAGTCCTCGCCCGACAGGGCGAGTATCTGGTCAGTAGTAATAATTTTTAACCGCTTCTGCGGTGCTTTTCTTTTGCTATCGACCGCAAGAGGAGAACTGCGGTTCGGTCGCCTGTGACGGGCAATCCCGACGGGCAAAGTCCTCGCCCGAAAGGGCGAGTATCTGGTCAGTAGTAATAATTTTTAACCGCTTTTGCGGTGCTTTTCTTTTGCTATCGACCGCAAGAGGAGAACTGCGGTTCGGTCGCC
>JAEDMA010000134.1 GCA_016295005.1 Christensenellaceae bacterium | reverse complement strand
GTTAAAATCGAACGAATTTCTGTCGGTAAAGAAAAAGGTTATAAACTGATTTCTAAAAAAGGAGAAACGGTCGAAGGGAAAATAGTGATAAATTGCGCGGGTATAGGGTCGCAAAGAGTCGCCGAATGCGTCGGCGATTATTCGTTTAAGATAGGAGGAAGAAAAGGCGAGTATTTACTTTTAGATAAAGAAAATCGGAGTTTTGTAAATCATACGATTTTTAGAGTCCCCACAAAGTATGGTAAAGGGGTCCTGGTAACGCGTACGGTAGACGATAACGTTTTATTCGGACCCACCGCAACCGAATGCGACGGAAACGATACGTCCACAACTCGGGACGGGATGACTTTTATATCAGATAACGTTAAAAAGATGATGAATAATCCGCCGTTATCGGGTGTTATTACATCATTTGCGGGAGTAAGAGCGTATTGCGACAGACACGATTTTATAATTGAAGAAAGCAAATCGGCAGAAAACTTTTTTAACGTTTCGGGAATAGAATCTCCGGGATTAACTTCTTCGCCCGCGATAGCGGAATACGTTGTAAGAGAACTCGTCGGCAAAAAAATAACTCTTATAAAGAAAGAAAAATTTAACGGCAAACGAAAGCCCGAATACTTTTTCTCGAATTTGCCCGTAGAAAAAAAGAATGAAATAATAAAAACGAATCCTTCTTACGGTAAAATCGTATGCAGATGCGAAAAAGTTACCGAAGGGGAAATTATAGCGGCGCTTACGGAAAACCCTAAAGCGACGGACGTAGACGGAATAAAAAGAAGAACGCGCGCCGGAATGGGGCGTTGTCAAGGCGGATTTTGTCAGCCGTCTGTTATGGAAATAATTGTCGATACTCTTAAAATACCTATGGATAAGGTTTCGAAAAAAGGCGGTAATTCCTTTATTGTAAAGGGGAAAACCAAATGATTAAGCACGATATCGTAATAATCGGGGGCGGGCCCGCGGGGCTTGCCGCGGCGATTTCCGCATTTGATAACGGCGTTAAGGACGTAGTTATAATCGAGAGAGAAACTCGCGCGGGCGGAATATTAAAACAATGTATTCATAACGGATTCGGGCTTTCTCGGTTTAAGGAAAGTTTAACGGGACCGGAATACGCCAACCGTTTTATTTGCGAAGCAGAGAAAAGAAAAATTAAAATATATACCGACACCACTGTGATATCTCTTACTAAAGATAAAATCATTACGGCAATAAACTCCGAAAACGGTATATTCGAAATAAAAGCGAATGCTGTGATTCTCGCAATGGGATGCCGAGAAAGGAGTCGTGGCGCGTTGAATATCGCCGGGACAAGACCGGCAGGTATTTTTTCGGCGGGGTGCGCGCAAAAACTTGTTAATATAAAAGGATTGTTGCCCGGTAAGAAAGTCGTTATTTTAGGGTCGGGAGACATAGGCTTAATTATGGCGAGAAGATTAACCTTAGAGGGCGCCGAAGTTCTTGCCGTGTGCGAAATTATGCCGTATTCTTCGGGGTTAAAAAGAAATATTCTGCAATGCCTTGACGATTACAAAATACCGCTTTATCTTAATCATACGATAACCCGAATCGACGGAACGGAACGCGTTACGGGGGTGGAAATAAGTCGTGTAGACGAAAATAAAAAACCGATAAAAGGTACCGAAATGTACTTTGATTGCGACACCGTTTTGTTTTCTGTCGGGCTTATCCCCGAAAACGAATTGTCGAAAGAAGCGGGTATCGGACTCTCTCCTAAAACGCGCGGAGCGATTGTTTCGCAAAACAGGGAAACCTGTATAGACGGCGTTTTTGCTTGCGGTAACGTTTTGCACGTTCACGACCTTGTGGATTTTGTTTCCGAAGAAAGCGAAATCGCAGGGTTTTATGCTGCAAACTATGTCTTATACGGCGCAAAAGAAAAACGTTTGATAGAAGTTGTCCCGGGAAAAGGAATTTCTTACGTATTGCCCCAAAAGATTGACAAAAACCTTTCGGGTAATGTAAAATTGTATTTCCGCGTAAATAATTCGTACAGAGAATGCGTGTTAAAGATAATGGTTGACGGAGAAACCGTTCTGTCGAGAAAGAAAAAGGTAATGCTTCCGGGAGAAATGGAAACCCTTATTTTAAGCGAACAACTTATATCCGATACGGATGGAGCCGTTAAGATAGAAATCGAAAATGATTCGGGGGTAATCAAATAGTTATGGAAGAAACCGTTTTAACATGCATCGAATGTCCGATCGGGTGTTCGATCAAAGTAAAAAAGGATAACGGTACTATCGTTTCTATCGAGGGTAATTCCTGCCCGAAAGGTAAAGCGTTTGCCGAGAACGAAACGACTTGTCCTAAAAGAGTGCTGACAACTACCGTAAGAAGCGTCGAAGGGATAATGGTTCCCGTGAAAACAGATAAGCCCGTAAGAAAAGACGCTATCGTTTCTTTGGCGAAAAAAACTGCCGATATAAAAGTGAATTTGCCTATAAAAGAAGGCGACGTTATTGTAGAAAACTTTTTTGAGGACGCCAATCTTGTTGCGACCGATAACGCCAATTTATAAAAATACAACGGAGACATAATGGATTTTTTCAATATAATATCGCAAAGAAAAGATAAAGTAATATATCGCGACGGCGACAAAGTCGTAAAAGTGTTTGACGAAAATTATTCGAAATCTAACATTTTAAACGAGGCCATAAATCAAGCAAGAGTGGAAGAAACCGGGTTAAACATTCCGAAAATAAGAGAAGTTACGGTAATCAACGGCAAGTGGGCTATCGTAATGGATTATGTTGAAGGCGATACTTTAGAATCTCTGATGAAAAAGAATCCCGAGAAAACGCAGGAATATCTGGAATTATTTATAAAAATCCAAAGGGAAATACATTCCAAAAAGAATTTATTGCTCACTAAATTCGTTGATAAAATGGTAATGAAAATAATGAAATCGGAATTAGACGCGTCTACAAGATACGATTTGTCTATGCGCCTTGCCGATATGCCGAGACATACATGCGTATGCCACGGCGACTACGTTCCGTCAAACGTTATGATAAAAAGTGACGGAACTTATTACGTTCTCGACTGGTCGCACGCAAGTCAGGGAAACGGTTCTGCGGATGCC
>JAEDMA010000031.1 GCA_016295005.1 Christensenellaceae bacterium | reverse complement strand
TTCCGTAACCAAAAGGTTATAAACTATCTTAACGAAACTATAAGGCGTATGGTGGAAGATTACGGAGCAGACTATATTAAAACCGATTATAATCAGGATTTGGGAATCGGCGTAGATAACGACGACGGCGGTTTCGGGTTGGGGCTTGAGAAAGACAGAAAAGCCTATCTCGAATGGATAGATTCTATTACCGAAAAATACCCCGACGTAATAATAGAAAATTGTTCTTCGGGCGGGATGAGAATGGACGGGGAAACGTTAAAGCATTTTTCGCTGACTTCCACTTCCGACCAGATAGACTATAAAAAATACCCGTATATAGCGGCGAACATACTTTCTTCGGTTTTACCCGAACAGGCGGCTGTGTGGAGTTATCCTGTGGCGATCGATCCGCCTCAGTTTTATTTTATTGCAACGAAAGAATGGGCAGAAGACAACGTAGACGAAGAAAAAATCGCGATGAATATGATAAATTCTTTTTTAGGAAGAATGCATCTTGCGAGCGACGTAGGTTTGCTTAACGAGGAAAAAACGGAACTGTTGAAAGAAGGAATAGATTACTATAACTATCTTACGCCCGCTAAAAAAGTCGCATTGCCGTGCTTCCCTTTAGGCTTTACCGATTTTCATAAGAAAAACGCCGCTTGCGGATTGAAAACGGAAAATAAAGTTTATCTTGCCGTATGGAATCTCGGGGATAATAAACCTGTTACCGTAAATCTTGATTGCCCGATAAAAAGCGTTACGGTCGGGTATCCGAAAAAGATGAAAACCGATTTTTCGATTGAAGGGAACACTCTTACCGTGAATTTTCCGTGCGAATATTCTGCGAGATTTTTTGAAATAGAAATAAAAAAATAACAAAGTATTTATAAATAAACTTAAATAGCCGCGAATCGTATTACGATTCGCGGCTAGTACGTTTAAATCAGTTTTTAACATTTTTGTTGAATTCGGGCGGAAGATATTTCTCTTCCGCTTTATACGATTCCTGTACTGTCGTTTTATATTCCTGCGGAGTTATTCCCGTTTGTTTCTTAAATAACGAGCATAGGTGAGAAGCGGAAGAAAATCCGCTCATCGAAGCGATTTTTGATAAATTGTAGTCGGTAGATTTCAGCAGTTTTTCCGCAAAAGATATTTTTTTCTCTATAAGGTAATCTTTTAGCGAAACGCCGCGCTTTTCAAAAAACAATTCTCTGAAATAGTTGTAGTTATATCCTATGTTTTTTGCGATTTCTTTTACCGATAAATTCTGCGTGGCGTTAATATCTATATAATTCATTATATAAGTAAAACTGTCTTCGGGCTGGTTTTTAGGGCGAAGATTTGCTCTCATATACTGAATAATAATCTGTTCGGTTAAATTGTTCAGTATTAACTGAAACATAGGCTTTTTTTCTTGTAGTTCTTTGTAGCACTCGAACATAAGTTTTCCGATTGTTCCGTCGTCATCGTAAATGCCGTTTTCTAACTCGGTATTGTTAATTGTAAACGATATGTATATTAAATCGGTGCCTTTAACGCCTTCTTCGCAATGATACGTTTCGGGGCGGGAAACGGAATACGTTCCCGAAGAAAATGCGTAAGGCTTGTCTAATATAGATACATTACCGTTGCCTTTATAATAGTAAACCAACTCGTAATACGGGTGAGTGTGATTTCCATTGAAATAGTCTTTCTGATAAGTAACCCTTATACAGGATTTTAACTCCGCTCCGAACATAATGATTTTCCTCTAAAAAATAATTTTATATAACATATACCCGTAATTTCTATTATATATTTTATATATCAAAAAAAAATTGCCTTGTCAACAGGTTTAAATAAATTTCGTCACATTTTACGGTTATTTGAGAAATAATCACGCATAATGTTATTAAATATCGGATATTTGTATGTTTTTCATATCAAAAAATACGGGTAATGTGTTTTAGAAAGTATCGGATTATATCAAAAAATATCGTTGTTCGTTATATAAACTACTGTTGTTTTTAAAATGCTCTTTATAAGGGTTTTCGGTTATATTATAGTATGGTTAGATAAGATTGTAAGAAACAATTTTTGTTAATAATAATCATTAAGTCGTATAAGGAGTTAAAATGAACATGAAAAAAGTTTTAGGCGTTGCATGCGCGGCAACTATGGCATGTTGCGCGAATACCGCTTGCTCTTCGATTCCGTTGGATTCTCAGCACGGTATTGCAGACCAGTCCAGATTATACGGAATGTGTTATCTTATGGAAGAACGCAGCGTTGAATCTCTTAATATAGAAAAAGAAGTGGAACTGATGAAAAATATGGGAGTTAAATCCGTTCGTCAGTGGATGCATTTTCATCATTTTATGAAAAGCCCGACCGAACTCAGAGAAAATTGCGAAGCGACGGCAAACATGCATAAACTTATCGCCGAATGCGATAAAGCGGGCATGATGAATATCGGTATGAATCATCATAACTTCTCACTAGACAACGTCGATAATGCTACCGCAAAACCCTATAAGAGAGATATTTCCGAAGGAAGCAATTACGTTAAATGGCTTGAAAAATATTACGAATCCTGGAAAACTCTCGTAACCGAATTCCCCGAAATTAAGTATTGGGAAATCGATAACGAATTGAATAATTCCGACTTTATGTGGGACGGCGTAAGTCACAGTTCTTATTCTATGAAAGAAATGGCGGCGATAGCGACGGATATGTTCTATTACGCGGCAAGAGGAATACACGAAGCAAATCCTAACGCCGAAACGGTAATGAGCGGTCTTACCGAGCCCACAGGTCTCGGAAGCGGCAATCTCGCTAAATTTTTCCAACAGTTATACGATAATATCGCAAGCGGCGAATACGGATACTTCTACGGAAAAGAAGATAAGGCGAATGCAAGTAAAAACGCCGACGATTATTTTCAGATTGCTTGTTGGCATCCGTATATGTCCAACTTCAATCAGAAAAACTTTATCGATATAAATAACGAGTATTACGAAATAATTCTTAGGAACGAAGGTAAGCATAAAAAAGTTTTCTTCACCGAAATCGGTTGGAACGATAAATGGATGGGCGGAGAACAAAAAGCAATATCGGCTATGACTTTAATGTTCGAAGCGGTTGAAACGATGCCTTACGTCGAAACGGTAAATATTTTTAAATTGTACGACGTAGGGAAGAAATACAACTGGGACGATCGTGACGAAGTTCGTTTCGGACTGATTCACGATCCGGATACGTCGAGACCATATTATAAGCTCGATATCGAAACCGAATCCATAAACATAGCGGAAGACGGTCGCTGTATAAACGGCGCGCCGAAAAATAAAGCGTACGTTTATCAAAGACTTGCAGGCGGCACGGGAAGTCTCGAAGTGTTGATGAATAAATAAAAACCAAGGGGTTTATTTATGGAATTAAAAAAACTGTTTTCAATAGCGCTGTGCTTTCTGATTTGTTTGGGGGCGGCAGCGTGCGGACCGAGCAGCGACAACCCGAAAGATCCTTCGCATAACGAAGACCCGATCGAAGAGGAAATACCTTTGGATACGGCGCACGGGATAGCCGATACGAGTAAACTTTACGGCATATGCTATCTTATCGAAGACCGCGAATATTGGGGAACGCCGTTTAAGAATGAAGATTTTGCGATAGATTTTCAACTCATTAAAAATCTCGGCGCGAAAACCGTTCGTCACTGGATGCATTTTAATTATTTGCTGAAAGATAAGAACACGTTAAACGAAAAAAATTGCGCGACGATGCACGCCGAACTTGCCGAAAGCAATAAACACGGACTTACGGCAATCGGAATGAATCACCACAATTTTAACGACGGCACGAATTCCGTAGGAAAAGTAAAAAGAAATCTCGCTACGGGAAGTTACTATAAACAGTGGTTAGACGATTACTATACTTCCTGGTATACGTTAGTAAAAGAGTTTCCCGAAGTAACCTACTGGGAAATCGATAACGAATTGAATAACCCCGACTTTATGTACGATTATAAAGACCGCACGCTGTTTCAAAGTTCGATGATGGCGGCAATCGCAACCGATATGTTTTATTACGGAACGCGCGCCATTCACGATGCTAATCCGAACGCTAAAAGCGTTATGGGCGGGCTTACCGAACCGATGGGTCAAGGTAAAAGCGACTTAGAAAACAGTCGTCCTTCGAACGCTTGGTTTTTACAGGCTATATACGATAATATAGCGAGCGGCGAATTCGGGTACTTTTATTCGACGGAAACGAGCGAAACCGCTTCGCTTAATCCCGACGATTATTTCGATATAGTAGCTTGGCACCCGTATCGCGACAGTAAAGTTTTTGACGCCGACTACTTCGTACAGGAAAATCACAAAGTTTATCAGGTGGTTTTAGATAACGAACATAAACACAAAAAAGTGTTCATTACCGAAGTCGGATATTCGGATACCGGCAAAGGGGAAGACGGCGCTTCGAATAACGTTATCGCTATGATGAAAGCGATAAAAGAGAATATGCCTTACGTTGAAACGGTCAATATTTTCCGTATGTTTGATAACGCCGCAACGAACTGGGCGGCGCACGACGGAGTATCTCGTTACGGTTTCTTTGCAGACCCTGACCCCGCGAGAGCGTATAAAGACGTAACCGGCGAAAAAGATATGATTCCCGGCGCTCCGAAGCCTATTGCTTACGCATACCAGGCAGCGGCAGGCGGAACGGGTAGTCTGGATTTATTAAAAAACTATTATAGCCAAAAGTAAACATGGTCGAAACGCGTAAAAACGCGTTAAAATAAAAGGCTTCTCTGCCTAAATAAAGGAGAAAAGGGAGAAAAATATGAAACAGAGAAAAGGCAAACTTATCGTTTTGTTGCTCGCGCTCGTATGTTCGTTTTCTGCCGCATTCGGCACTATGATTGCCGTTGGCGCGGACGAAACTTCGAACGAAATACCCGTTACGACACAATGCACGATGAATCAACTTTCCAAGTTTACTTATGAAAGTAATTATCAGGGTAAAGACCTTGGAAGAATCAAAGTAAAACTTATGTACACCGAAGGGGAGACTAAGTTCTTCAATAAAGACGTCGACGGTTATAATCTTCATGATTTCACGGCTCCGAGCGGTAGTGACGAAGGACTTTTACTTGATGGATTTATCGTAAACAATTTCCAATTTAACATGGGTCCTAACGGCGGAAGCATCGTAACTGTTGTGGAAAGTAAAATCAACGGTTCTATTATATGGGAATTCGGTTCCGGATTCGGAGGTTGGATAGACTGGAATTGCCTTTACCGTGTTTATAAAAAGACAGCCGCAGGCGTAGTAACCATGGTAAAAGAAGCGTATCATTACGCTGACGGCGCGGCGTTCAAAGCCGTAATTATGGAAGGTATTTCCGTAGACGTAAACGTCGGCGATGTTATTTATTATGAACTCGGCGCCGATAACAGCAGAAATTATCAGTATCTCAATACCATAACGATCAAAGCGAAACTCGCCGGTTTAAGCGATGAATTAACCGAAGAGGTAAGAGCGTCTTACGTTAAAAAGGTTGAAGATAAATTTGCCGCGTTAGACGAAAATAAATACGCTGCGGATAAATGGGAATTGCTTCAAGGTTACGTAAATACATTTAAAACCAACGCCGCTACTTACACGACTCTTTCTCCGCTTATGATGGATTATAATAACACCGTAGCCTTAATGGACGCCGTTAAAGAAAATAACGTTGAAAACGTCAGAACGGAACTCAAAGGTTTAATGGCTGATTATTATAATTCGTTGAAAGAGGAAAACTATACCGAAGCGGATTGGAATACCATTAAAGCGGCGTACAAAGCGTTTACCGATTCTATCGATACGCTTACCGAAGAACAGGCGATAAGAGATTTATATAATACGAATCTTAATGCGATGAAAGCGGTTAAAGCGTCTAAGCAGACGATGGGTTATCTCGATTATCCTTCTAAAATGAACGCTAACGGATATGACTGGATAAAGGGCGACGTAGTCGATACGAAACTTTTAACGGGTTCTGTAGCGAACGGAATTCTTCCTTTCGATACGAAGGGCGCAACAGAATATATTATGTACAACGCGTCTGTGAATACCGGTTCTAATCCTATTGCTTATGCTGAAAACTGGAAATGGTACGTTACCGGAACCGTAGGAGTTATCGTTGCATATAAGGCTAACGTTGACTGTGAACTCGTTATAACCGATATTCGTATTGCTGACGGTAAAGGCAACAACGGATATACCGACGATACCACTTTAACCAAATATATAGTAAGAAACGACCAGATAAAGAAAATCGGTCAGATAAGCGCTCCGAAAACCGACAAGGATTTCAGCGGAACTTATTATCTTAAAGCGGGCGATATGCTTTATATCGAATATATTGCTTTGTCCACTATTGATGAAGGTCAGCAGAGAAACACAGAATCTCCGTACGCAACCAGTTTTAACGCGGATTCCACCGCTTTCGATCAGGGAAAATACGATACTCAGAATCACGACCTTCCCAAAGAAGTAACCGATCTTATCGCAGTCAAACAGACCGCATTGAACGAATGGTTTGGATCATTAAAAGAAGAAGATTATTCCCCCATTAACTGGGCGACGCTTCAGGACGAACTCGCTGTGTTTGCAACAAAAGCAGAAACCGACGTTAACACCGTTGAAGACGTTGAAAAACTTTATAATGAAGTTTTAACGGCGGCTCAGAGTGTTCAGACTCTCGCGCAGGCAGCGGCGGAACTTAAAGCCACTCTCGACGGGTACGCCTCTGAACTTAAAGCGAAATATGACGAACTTGTAGCAAACAATAAATATTCCAAAGAAAATCGCGCGGTGTTGGATGCTGCCTATCAAGCCGGCGTTGCCGAAATAAACAACGCAAAAAGCAAAGCGGCGGGTAATACCGCAAAACTTAAAGCAATAGGCGCGATGAACGCTGTCGAAGTCGCTCCTGCAGGCGGATGCAATTCCAACCTTTCTTCTGTCGGATTGTGCTGTTTCCTTCTCGCAGTAGCTCTCGTTGCGATAGTTTTAAGAAAAAGGGAAAACTGATTGACACACGTTTAACCGCGGCGGTCAGCCGCCGCGGTTAAATAAAATTTTAAGCGGAATTGTCCGTATTAAGAATTTCGGAGAAAATTATGGCAGACAACTTAAAAACGGCTCTAAACACGGACAGAAACGTTAAAAAAAGAAGTTGGATTAAAGCGAAAGATTATATCGTAAGATTCTGGCCGCTTTACGTTATGTTGCTTCCGTTGTTGGTGTATTTATTTATATTCAACTATTATCCTATGTTCGGATTGCAACTTGCGTTCAAAGACTGGTATATCAGAAAGGGTATATGGGGAAGTCCGTGGGCAACTACCGACGGGACGCTCGACTTGTTCAAATATTTTAACCAACTTTTTTCCACATCGATGTTCGGGGAAAAACTTATCAATACTTTAAGAATTTCTTTCTTGAAAATGTTGTTTGGTTTTCCCGCGCCGATAATCCTTGTACTGGCGCTTAACGAATTAAGTTCGCTTAAATTTGCGAAATTCGTTCAATCGATATCTTATATCCCGCATTTTTTGTCGTGGGTAGTTTTAGGCGGAATTTTCCTGTCTCTCGATAAGTCGGAAATTTTCCAGTCATTTATGACGGCTCTCACAGGGGGCAACGTTCACTTTTTCAGTAACGACGATTTGTATATAGGATTCCTTGTTTTTTCGGATATATATAAAGAAGTCGGCTGGGGAACGATAATTTATCTTGCTTCGCTTATGAATATCGATCCGCAGTTATACGAAGCGGCGGCTTTAGACGGCGCAGGCAGATTTAAAAAGATTTGGTACATTACTCTTCCCGGTCTTGTTCCTGCGATTTCCATTAACGCGATATTGACGCTTTCAAACGTCATGTATGCAGGTTTTGACCAGATTTATAATACCTATAACGACGTTCTGTCGGGTAAAGGCGAAACGCTTGAAATGTACCTGTTCAGATTAGGCGTTACAGGCGGCGATTATTCGATTTCCACCGCAATCGGTTTGTTTAACTCCGTTGTCGGTTGTATTCTCGTTATAATCACGAACTTCGTAACCAAGGCAATGGGAGGTGACGGAATATGGTAACCGCCGAAACAAAAAACAATGATAATAAATTCAAACATTTTTTAAGAAGAATTTTCGGACACTCGTCGGGAGATATTGCTTTTAACATAATACTTTATTTGTTTATTTTTATCTTCCTTGCCATAATGGTGACGCCGTTTATCTACGTTATATGCGAATCTTTTAAATCGCGTAAACTTATAGACGGTGTGCCTACCGACGTGTGGAGTTTTGCGGCATACATTAAGGTTTTAGAAAACGAAAGTATTTTCCGCGCGTATCTCAACACATTTATTTCTACGGCTTTCGGAACGCTCGTTGCGGTAGCCTTAACGACGGTAGGAGCGTATCCGTTGTCGAAAAAGAAACTTATCGGCAGGCAAGTATTCATAGTATACGTTTTAATTACTATGTTGTTCTCGGGCGGGTTGATACCTTTCTATATTCTTATAAGAAACGTTTTGAAGTTGACCGATAATTTTTTGGTGTATATAATAATCGGCGCAACGGGCGCGTTCAATATCTTCATTGTAAAAGGATATTTTCAAGGTATTCCCGAAGAATTGTACGAATCGGCGGCGCTTGACGGGGCGGGAGAATTCAGAATCTTTTTCAGCATATACCTTCCGCTTTCCAAACCGATAATAGCAACGGTTGCGTTGTGGGTTGCGGTAGGGAAATGGAACGACTATATGACGGGTTTGTTGTATATAACTTCGAGCGAAAAACTGCTTATACAGAACATTCTTCGCGGAATGTTGTCGAAGGCGTCTTCCACTTCCGGTATAGGAGGAGATAATTCTTTACAAGCGCTTGCGGAATCAACCAAAATGGCAACGGTAATTATTTCGATTATTCCGATAATTATGGTATATCCGTTCGTCCAGAAATACTTTACAAAAGGAGTTATGCTGGGATCCGTTAAGGGATAATCTCGGAGAAACCTATATGTTAAAATATATTTTAGATACAGACATCGGCGACGATATCGACGACGCTTTCGCTCTCGATCTCGCGCTGAAAAAGAATTTACCCCTTATCGGTATTACGACGGTTTTTAAAAACACCGAAGAACGCGCGAGAATCGCCAAAAAGATGGTAACGCTTTACGGGAAATCGGAAATTCCCGTGTTCGCCGGTTTAAGCAGATTAAAGGACGTTAATAATTGCGAAACGGAACGCTGTTGTCAGTGGACGGAAGATTTAAAAGAAAATATTTATAATCCTTCGAACTACGACGCTAACAGCGGAAAAACAAATAAAAACGTGGCAGTCGATTTTATAGTCGATAACGCAAAAAAATACGGTAAAGACCTTATTATTATGGCGATAGGTCCGATGGCTAACGTTGCTGCGGCGATAAAAAAAGACGAAAAAGCAATGTCTGATATCGGCGGTATCGTTATGATGGGAGGAGATTACGTCAATCAATATACCGAATGGAATATTTTTTGCGACGTAGCAGCCGCCGAAGTCGTTTTTACTTCGAAAATCGATATTACGGCGTTCGGTCACGAAGTTACTTCGAAATTCAAATTGTCCGAAAAACAACAAAATTATATATTCAATATGGATAAAGACGCTTACCATAGTTATCTGGCAGAGTTATCGAGATTATGGCTTGCGTCGAAACCTGAAGGATGGAGAATAGTTTTGCACGATGTTCTCGTTGCGAGATACGCTTCCGAAAAATTCGGCAAAATGAAAGAAATAACCGTACATCTCGAAACTTTAAGCCCGTATGTTTACGGTTTGACGGCGAATCTCGATAAGTTTGATCTTGTTGATTCGCCTGACGGAAAGAAAATAACGGTGGCGTATGATCCGGATATAAACGAAATCATCGATACCGAAATGAAATTAATCGGATACAGGGAGGACTGATTTATGAAAAAAGGTTTAAAACTATTAAGCATAGGACTTGCCGTTGCAACCGCTTTTTCCGTAACCGCTTGCGGTAACAATGACGGTAAATCGGAAGACGAAATAAGAATTTTTACTTATTCCGGAAACGAATTCGACGGCGTTACTATGGACTCGGTTTTTAAGAAAATCGAAGAAAAGGTCGGCGTTACTTTATCTTTCGAAGGCGCGACTTCTGAAGATTATTATCAACAATTGACGCCTATGATGGGCAGCTTGGATTGCCCCGACATAATCTGGTCGGATCCCGATAATTCCGGCGGCGCATTCCAGAACTGGGCAAATCCTCAACAGGATATTCTGTGGAATCTTGACGAACTGCTGCTTACTAATCAGGATAGATATCCATACCTTAACAAACTCGTATATAGCAATCAATATAAAAATATTATGTACTTCGACGGGCATTATATAGTTCCCGCAGTCGAAACGCCTACGGCGTGGGCAATTTATTACAGAGCCGACTGGTTGAAAGCGATAGGATTCGTTGACGAGAACGGCAATGCGAAAGCCCCCGTTACGCTTGATGAATTCGAAGAAGTAATGAGCAAGTTCTCGGGAACAGACCTTTTTACCGACTCAAACGGTAACAAATCCGGCACAACCTACGGGATTTCGCCCAACACTTCAAACTTCTACGTTAATCCGCTTTACGGCGCGTTCGGAATAACTCCCGACTGGGATATTACCGAAAGCGGCGACGTGTCTTATATGTATACGAGAGAGTCGTTCAAACCCTATCTCGAATGGATGAATGCTATGTATCAAAAAGGGTATATAGACAAGAGTTTTAACGAAAATATCGGCTTTACAGATCGTAACTTGTGGTATGAAGGAAAGGTCGGTTGCATTATGACCAACGGCGAAAGTCATATGGAATGGGTTGTCGGTACTTTTGAAAACTCTAACGGTCGAGACAAAGTTATCGTCGGTCCTGCTCCCGTAGGCACGGGGAACGTTTCCAAACTTACCGGTAAGGTTCTCGGAGTAAAAGGCGAAAGCGGTTTTTCCAACTGGGGCGGTTATTACGGCGGATACGCTGTGACAAAAGAAACGAAAGACGTTTATAAAACTCTTGACCTTCTCGAATATATGGTTTCTCCCGAAGGTTCTAAGTTAAGACTTTACGGAATAGAAGGCAAACATTATACCGTTGACGACGAAGGTAATATCGTTGCCGATATCGAAGGAAGAAATTCCGAAAGATCCAACTTCTTCTCTTCCGTTACGGATATAGACGGCAATTCCGTCAATGCGGGTCTGCATAAGATAGGCGGAAGATTCGGTTATAACGTAGACTGGGACGAATACGAAAAAACCGGCGGGGATATAATTATTGCAACCGACATCGGTTCTCTTTATCCGAAGTATCGGCAACTTGTAAACGAAGCAAGAAACTACACCAACAAACTTCAGACCCCGAAACTGTTGAACGTAACTTCTTTCCCGTCATCTGTATACAAGCAGAAAGCCGAAGTTCAGACTATTTCCGCCGCGTTTATAAATAAAGCCATTATCGGTCAGAATAATCTTACGACCGATTGGGATAAAATGATGAGCGATATTGAAAAAGCGGGTTACAAGACTGTTAAGAGCGTAATGAAAGAAACCGCTCAAATACTCGGAATAATCGGATAAAAAAACAAGAATTCTGTTTTGTCCGCGGCGTAACGTTTAATAATTAACGCCGCGGATTTTTTACGGAGAAGATATGAAAAACATTAAAAGATTTTTCGCTTTTATCTGTCTGTTAATAATCGCCGTTTCCGTTATTCCTTTTTCGGGGTGCGGAAGTGCCAAATCGGATACGTTTGACGAAAACAATATAGTTTTATCGTTTTCGGCAATGAGCGATATTCATCAGCAGAAAGGTAAAACAGAATATAAAAACAAACTTGTCACAGCGCTTAAATACGCAAAACGATTAAACGGCAAACCTCTGGATTTAGCGTTGTTTGCGGGCGATCTCACCGAAGAGGGCTGGCGACAGACGAATAAGGGAGAACAAACCGATTATACGACGGAATATAACGCCGACATCGATATGCTTAAAGAAGCGATAAAAGAGGGCGTTGATATAAACGAAACCGGAATATTTTATGCGCTCGGTAACCACGATACGGACCCTTCGGTGTTGGGCGTAGAAGTTATGGGCGGTATGCCCGCGCTTTTCAAAAAGCAACTCGGCGACGAATTTTTCCGTATCGACGCAAAAGATTCCGATCTCGAAAAAGGTAGACGCCACGCGGTCGTAAACGGTTATCATTTTATTTCCGTTCAGCCCGATTATTATTGGAGAAATAACGGATATTCGAAAGAAACCCTCGAATGGCTCGATAAAACGCTTGAAGCGGCAACGAAAGAAAATAAAGAAAAGTACGTTTTCGTTACCGCTCATCCGCCGCTTTACGATACGGTTTTCGGGTCTTGCACTCCTACCTGGAGCGATCAGGATTTGAAAAGCGTGTTTATGAAATATCCCCAAGTAATTTATTTCAGCGGACACATTCATAACGTTTTACAGGACGAAATTCAAATCAGTCAGGACGGTATCTGCACCGCGCTTGATTGCGGCAGCGTGAAATATACCGACTGGATGAATAACGTTAACGAAAACCTTACGAGATTCGATAACGATTGCGGTACGAGAATAAACGACTTTTCGCAGGGACTTTTGGTTCAGGTTGATAATAACGGTAACGTTAAAGTAACGCGCTGCGATTACTATAACGAAGCGGTTATAAAAGACCCGTGGACGCTTTCTTATCCTAAGGCAGACGGTTCTCACCTTAAAAAATACGATAACGATTCAAGAACGGAAAATAACGAAGTTCCCGTTTTTGATGAAGATACCAAAATCGAGATAAAAAAAGAAAACGGCGTATTTAAGTTAAAAAGGAAAGCCGCTACAGACGACGATATGGTAAGATATTATCTTCTTAACGCGTACGTTGTAAATGAAGGCAAAAAGACGAAAGTAAAAACTTTCTATCTTGCAACGTTTACTTACAGATACGATAAAGTATCGGACATGCCGAAAGATTTTGAATGGATGTTCTCGGAAGAAACTTTCCGCGGATATTGCGGTAAACTCAACGTGACGTATACCGATAATTTGTATTTCGAATTAAGGGCGGTTGACGTCTGGTTCGGTCGAAGCGACGTTCTTACCGCATCGTATCCGGCATAATAACGATAAAAAAGATTTCGAGTAATTTCGGAATCTTTTTTCGTTAAACGAAGAGCCTTTCTTTTTCTGTTATTGTAAAAAGACCGAATTCGTCGGGAAATGCTATTGACAACGGCTTTTAACCGTGTTAGTATATTTTAATGAAAACACGATTGTTTACTATTAAATTTGGGTGATTAAATTGTATAACGTTATTATCGTAGGAGGAGGAGTAATCGGCGGTCTGATTGCTCGGGAGTTATCAAAATATAAATTGTCCGTGTGTTTGATTGAAAAAGAAAACGACGTTTGTATGGGGCAAAGCAAGGCGAATTCGGGTATCGTTCACGCAGGGTTCGATGCGAAAGAAAATTCGCTGAAAGCGAAATTCAACGTTTCGGGAAATGCAATGATGCCGGATTTGGCAAGAGAACTCGGCGTTAAATACGTCAATAACGGTTCGCTGGTGGTCGCGTATTCGGAAGAAGAATTCGAAACGCTTAAAGAATTGTTGAAACGCGGCGAGTATAACGGCGTAAAAGGGCTTAAAATAATCGGAAAGGATAAGTTGACGAGTATTGAGCCGAACATCGCAAAAGAAGCCGTAGGGGCGCTTTATGCGCCTACGGGCGGAATAATCTGTCCTTATCAACTTACTGTTGCAGCCATAGGTAACGCCATGGATAACGGCGCGGAACTGAAAACGAATTTCGAAGTCGTTAAAATCGAAC
>JAEDMA010000030.1 GCA_016295005.1 Christensenellaceae bacterium | reverse complement strand
CCGAATCCGCTGCAATTTATAAGCAATCCCACTTCGGGATTTTCCCTTTCCAGAAGGGAAGAGAACTCGTCTTTGGCGGTCGGCGAAGATAAATCCATGCTTATCGCTCTCGCTTTATAAGGAAGTTTTTCTTGAAGAAGGGTAAGCCTGTCGAGTCTTCTCGCTATAAGCCATACCTCGTCGAAATTTCCGTACGAGGGTAAAGTCAAAGCGAATTGTTTTCCTATGCCGCTCGAAGCGCCCGTTATTATTGCAATTTTCATATTATCCTCCCGTTAAATTCAATCGATAATATTTTAACCCCGTTTTTCTTTTTTGTCAATAATCCGTAAAAAAAGACGAGTTATGTAAAGACAAAACAGACGAAAACGGCTTTAACTTCGTTAAACGGGCGGAACCAAGTGTTAAACTCTTCCTTAAAAGCATAAACTAAACGGAGGGATTGTTATGCATTTTTCTGACGATATTTTATCTTTTTTAGGATTAAGCGAAGTAACGGGCGCGGCAGAACCCAAAGTAATACTTGCGGGAAACGGCGCGTACCTAGAAAACGTTAAAAGCATTAAATTTTTTTCTTACGAAAAGATACAACTTATCGTAAAAAAAGGAATGATAGAAATAACGGGCAGCGACTTAACCATTAAAAAATGTTGCGGAGGCGACGTAGCTATATGCGGAAAAATATCTTCGGTTTCGATAAATTAGGCGGCGGTCTACTGTGTCGATACGGCGTTATCGGCAACAACGCCGACGCGTTGCTTAAAAAACTCGTAAAAAACGGTATTTCCGTTTATTCCGCCCGTAAAAAAGACGCTAAAACGGTAATACTTTCCATAAAATATCGCGACGTTAAAAAATTTTTTGCAATTATCGAAGAATTATGTTATACTGTTTTCGACGAAAAATCGAAAACGTACGTTAAAAGGGGACTGACGGTAAAACGTATAAAAACGCACGGCGTTTTGTACCCGTTTTATTATTTGGCTTTAAACTTCGGTTTTATACTCGGCGCGGCGATTTTTATATTGTCGTCGGCGTTCTTTTCCGATTTGGTGTTCTCCATAGAATTCGTCGGAACGGGCAGCGTTTACGAAAAGAATTTAAGGGCGTATCTTTCGGAAAACAACGTCGTTGAGTTTTCTCGGTTTTCAGCCTTAGACCTTAAACGGTTAGGAGATTTTATCGTCGCCGATAACGACGAAATACTGTTTGCCGAATGTGAAAAACGCGGCAACAGACTAATTGTGGATTCCGTCGCGAAAAGCAGATCCGTCGATATTCTTTCGGGTAACGCCGACGCGCTTATTTCCGACGTGGACGGCGTAATAGAAAGCATAAAAGCGTACAGGGGAAAGGCGATGTTCGCTGCGGGAGACTATGTTAAAAAAGGCGACGTTCTCGTTTCCGACGTTATAGAAAGAAACGAAGTTTCGATAAAAGTCAACGTCATCGCTTCCGCAACGATTTTATACGAAAAGAGTTTCGTTTACGAATCTGAAGACGAAGATTATTTAAAAACGGCGGAAAGCCTTGCGATTTCTTCGTCCGACGACGAAATAATATCGGTAAAAACGGAAATAAACAAAAGGGATAACGTATTTATTTTCAACGTTGTGTTGACCGCGAAAAAAGTGTTTTTCGTCGGTTGACGGGAGACAAAAATGGAAGGTTCTAAAAAAAGCGTTAAATGGAATAAAAAGGACGTGTACGCGGTTGTCGCGGTTTTCGTCCTGAATTTGCTCGTTTTGTTCGGGCTTTTTATCGCTATGGTATATTTCGATTACAGGCTTTCGGGAAATTCACAGACTTTCATCGAGATTTTAAGAGGAATAAGAGTGCCGCTTCGCGTTATAGTGATGATTCTTATCACGCTCGGCGTTATGTGGCTTTACTTTTATTACGAAGCAAAAGAGTTTCTGCGTCACGCTTCGAATATGGAAATGATTTTCCTTATTCTGGAACTTTCGCTTGTTATATCTTTTGTTTTCGGCAGATATATAGATTTGTATTTAAGACCGCTCGCGCTTGCGTCTATGTTGGTTTTGTATCTTAAAAACAGAAGAAGCGCGTTTTTTACCACCGTCGTTTTCTGTTTGTTGCTTCTTTTGATGGACTCGTCTTTCGTTACTAATTCTACGCTCGCGTTAGAAGACTATTTTTCGCTGATTATCGGCTATTCTTCCGGCATGATGTCGATTTTCCTTCTGGAAAACGAATATTCGAGAATTAAACTGATTTTCAAAAGCGCTATTTTGTCCGTACCCGCGGTTTTATGCCTTTGCGTAAAATATCTCGACGGCGGCGGGGCGTCGTTTTTAACCAACCTTGCGTGCGCTGTGGCGTCAGGCCCGTTATCTGCGGGATTGTTCATTGTTTTGCTTCCTATTTTCGAAGGTATGTTCAGAAAAATTTCCTGCTTTAAGCTTGCGGAACTTACTTCGCACCGCGCTCCGCTTATCAAAGAAATGATAAATAAAGCGCCGGGAACGTTTAACCATTCAATTGTAGTTTCAAATATTGCCGAGGCTTGCGCCATCGCCATAGAAGAAGATTCTCTTCTCGCGAGGGCGTGCGCGTACTATCACGACATAGGTAAATTACATCGTCCCGAATATTTCAGCGAAAACCAGATAAACGGCGTTAATCCGCACGACGACTTAACTCCCGAACTTTCCACAAACATTATAAAGTATCACACGGTAGACGGCTATCAGCAGTTGATGAAACATCGTTTCCCCGTAGAAATTGCCAACTGTTGTTTAGAGCATCACGGCACTATGCCTATAATTTATTTTTATAATAAAGCCAAACAACTCACCGAAGGCGACGTAGACATCAAGCAGTACAGTTACGCGGGGCCGATACCCCGTACAAAAATCAACGCGATAATCATGATTGCCGACGGTTGCGAAGCCGCCGTAAGAGTTAGTAAAGACAGGTCGTTTGAAAACGTTACCGAAATAGTTAAAAAAATTATCAACGACAGAATGGAGTTAGGTCAGTTCGACGATTGCGAAATTACGTTAAAAGAACTTAAAATCATATCGGAAACGGTAATAAACAATCTTACCGGCGTTTATCATAAGCGCGTGGAATATCCCGACGTGGATTTCGGAAAGAAAAAGGAAGAATAAAAATGGCTCTTCATATAGACAGAAGCGGGAAAAATATAAAAACCAAAGATATTGCCGACGCGGTTTGCAAGGTTTTAGGGCAGACCGCCGAATTAAAGGCGGAACTTGTTTTCGTTTCGGCGGAAAGAATTAAAGAACTTAACCGAGAAACGCGCGGAATCGACAAAGTAACCGACGTTTTGTCTTATCCGTCGCTCGACGGAATCAGGGGAAAAGTCTTAAAGAAAAAAGACTATCCCACCGAAGTTGACGGCAAAAACCTTTTTATAGGTTCGATAGCCATTTGCGAAGATAAGGTTAAAGAACAGGCGGAAGAATTCGGCCATTCCGAAGAAAAAGAAAGAACGTACCTTATAATACACGGACTTATGCATTTGTTCGGGTACGACCATATGGAAGAAAACGATAAAAAACAAATGAGAGAAAAGGAAAAAGCGGCGCTCGCTTTGTTGGGAACAGAAGATTGAAAAGCGGTTACGTTGCCGTTATCGGCAGAGCAAATGCGGGTAAATCTACCCTTATAAACGTTTTAGTCGGCGAAAAAGTCGCGATAGTTTCTCCGAAACCTCAAACCACGAGAGACAGGATTTTAGGCGTTTTAACGACTAAGGATTATCAGATCGTATTTATCGATACGCCCGGAATTTATAAGGCGGACAATCTTTTGAATTCCGTTATGCAAAGAACGACTACGGACACCGCGGGCGATGCCGACGAGGTTCTTTTTTTGTTGGACGCGCACGAAGGACTAAGCGAACAGGACAAAAAAAACATATCCCGTTTCGCTTCTCTTTCCGTTCCCGTAACGATAGTTTTAACCAAAATCGATATAATGCCCGAAAGTCTTTTGATTTCCGAACTTAAAGAACTTGCGGACTGCGGAGCGGAAGTCGTTCCGGTGTCGGCAAGAAAGGGTAAAAACTTAAAAACGCTTCTGGACGTGATACTTAAAAATCTTCCCGAAAGCGAAAAGATTTTCACGGAAGACGTTATCTCGGACAGGTCCGAAAAGTTTATGATTTCGGAAATTATGAGAGAAAAAATTCTCTTGAAGTTCGATAAAGAAATTCCGCACGGTGTGGCGATAATCGTCAACAAGTTTGCTTTGAGAGAAGACGGCAAAGTTTACGATATTTCTCTCGATATAGTCTGTGAAAGAAGCAATCATAAAGCAATTCTTATAGGAAAGGGCGGCAAAGCCATAAAAGAAGCGTCTTCGTTCGCCCGCGCCGATATGGAAAAATTTTTGGGTAAAAAGGTGTTTCTTACCACGTACGTTAAAGTTAAAGAAGACTGGCGAAACAGCGCCGGGCTTATCAAAGAATACGGCTATAACGAAGAAGATAACGTCTGATATTTTTCGGTCGGGAAAATCATTAAGGCATAATTTTCCGGCGATTACGCACACTTTCTTTCGGGGAGGACGTAACATGCGGGAAAAGGAAAATTTCGATTTTAAAAACCCCGCCGATTCGGCATGGAAAATGTTTGAAAAGACGGGTAATATTTCTTATTACTTATTATATAAAAATATTGTTAAAAAGTAGGTTACGATGGAAGAAAAATTGAGCGGTATCGTTCTGGGCGGAGTCAACTACGGCGAAAACGATAAAATACTATCCGTATTCACGATCGACAAGGGGGTAGTTTCCGCTCGTATAAAAGGAGTAAAAAAGGCAGGGGCGAAGTTGAAGTTCGCTTCCGAGCCTTTTTGTTTTGCCGAATTCGTCTTTTCCGAAAAACTCGGCAAAAGAACGGTTACGGGCGCAAGTTTAATCGACAGTTTTTATCCTTTACGCGAAGATATTGTCAGATATTACGCCGGCGCCGTAATTCTCGAATTCGACAAGCGGTTTTTAAAAGAAGAAATCGTTTCTCCCGACCTTTTTATTTTATCCGTCGAATCGCTTAAAGAACTCGCCTACGGCAAAGTTCATCCCGTTATAACGGCGGCGAATTTTCTTATAGAAGCGCTGAAATATTCGGGTTACGCCCTTAATTTTGACGGATGTTCCGTTTGTCACGAAAATATAACGGGAAAAGTGTTTTTCGATTATAGGTTCGGCGCGTTTCTTTGCGAAAACTGCCGTAAAGATTCGGGCAGGGAAATCAACCTTTCGACTTACGTCGCTCTTAAAAATATCGCCGAAGGCGTTTCGCCGGATATAGACGACGCGATAAGGGGATTGAAACTTTTAGATTATTATCTTTCCGTTAAGTGCGAAGAAAATTCCGCTTCGCTTAAAGAACTTATCAGAATGTTAAAGAACAGATAAGAATAACTATTTTCGGCGTAAAGCAGACAAATATTCGTCGGGTAATATAAAATGCTTGCTAATTTTCGTTAAATAATGTAAAATAATATGGTTAAAAACATAGAAACGCTTAAGTTTTAAAATTATTTTTGGAGGATACATTTAAATGGCTCATAAGTACGTTTACTTATTTAGCGAAGGCAACGGCAAAATGAGAGAACTTTTAGGCGGAAAAGGCGCAAACCTCGCCGAAATGACCAACATCGGTCTTCCCGTTCCCCAAGGGTTCACTATTTCTACCGAAGCTTGTACTCAGTACTACGAAGACGGCAGACAGATTAACGACTCTATCAAAGCCGAAATCATGGAATATGTAGAAAAATTGGAAAACATCACCGGAAAAAAATTCGGCGACGCGGAAAACCCGCTTTTGGTTTCCGTTCGTTCCGGCGCGAGAGCGTCTATGCCCGGTATGATGGACACGATTTTAAATCTCGGTCTTAACGAAGAAGTCGTCAACGTTCTCGCCGCAAAATCGGGCAACCCCCGTTGGGCTTGGGACTGCTACAGAAGATTTATTCAGATGTTCTCCGACGTCGTTATGGAAGTTTCCAAAAAGGAATTCGAAAGCCTTATCGACGCAATGAAAGAAAAGAAAGGTGTCGTTTACGACGTTGAACTTACCGCCGACGACTTAAAAGAACTCGCGGAAGAATTCAAGGCTAAATATAAACAGGCTTTAGGTTCCGACTTCCCGTCCGAACCGAAAGAACAACTTTTCGAAGCCGTTAAAGCCGTTTTCCGTTCGTGGGATAACCCCAGAGCCAACGTTTACAGAATGGACCACGATATTCCGTACAGTTGGGGTACCGCCGTCAACGTTCAGATGATGGCGTTCGGCAACATGGGCGACGATTGCGGAACCGGCGTTGCGTTCACTCGTAACCCCGCCACAGGCGAAAAAGGTCTTATGGGCGAATTCCTTATGAACGCTCAGGGCGAAGACGTTGTTGCAGGCGTTCGTACTCCTATGCCTATTTCTCATCTCCACGAAGTTATGCCCGAAATCTTCGAGCAATTCAAAAATATCTGCGATATTCTCGAAAATCACTACAGAGACATGCAGGATATGGAATTCACCATCGAAAAAGGCAAACTTTTCATGCTACAGACCAGAAACGGTAAACGTACCGCTGCCGCCGCTATAAGAATCGCTTGCGACCTTATCGACGAAGGCATGATAAACGAAAAAGAAGCGCTTATGCAGATCGACGCTAAAACGCTCGACATGCTTCTTCACCCGACTTTCGACGCGGAAGCGCTCGCTGCCGCCGAAAAAGACGTCGTAGGTAAAGGTATAGCCGCTTCTCCCGGCGCTGCCGCAGGTACTATCGTATTTACTCCCGAAGACGCGGTTACTCTCGGTAAACTCGGCAAGAAGGTCGTTCTCGTAAGACTCGAAACTTCCCCCGAAGACATCGAAGGTATGAAATTCGCGCAAGGCATTCTTACCGTTCGCGGCGGACAGACTTCTCACGCAGCGGTTGTCGCTCGCGGTATGGGAACCTGCTGCGTTTCCGGTTGCGGCGAGATTAAAATGCACGAAGAAGAAAAATACTTCGAACTCGCCGGCAGAACTTTCCGCGAAGGGGATAACCTTTCTCTCGACGGCTCCACCGGTAAAATTTACGGCACTTTGATTAAAACCGTTCCCGCAGATCCTAACTCCGGCTACTTCGGAAGAATTATGAAACTTGCGGATAAATACAGAGCATTAGGCGTCAGAACCAACGCGGATACTCCTGCAGACGCTCAAAGAGCGGAAGAACTCGGCGCGCAGGGCATCGGCCTTTGCCGTACCGAACACATGTTCTTCGGTCCCGGCAGAATCGATAAATTCCGCGAAATGATTTGCTCCGAAAGCAAAGAAGAAAGAGTAATGGCGCTCGACAAAATCGAGCCGATGCAACAGGAAGACTTCGAAGGTCTTATGGAAGCCCTTAAAGGTCAGCCCGTTACCATCAGATTCCTTGACCCGCCGCTTCACGAATTCGTTCCTACCAGCGAACAGGATATCGAACTTCTCGCCGCTGCGCAGAACAAAACGCCTGCGGATATTAAGCAGATTTGTGCAGATCTCCACGAATTCAACCCGATGATGGGTCACCGCGGATGCCGTCTTACCGTTACTTATCCGGAAATCGCCGTTATGCAGACCAAAGCGGTTATCAAAGCGGCTATCGCAGTTTCCAAACGTCATCCCGACTGGAACGTCGTTCCCGAAATTATGATTCCGTTGGTCGGCGAAGTTAAAGAACTTGCTTACTGCAAAAAAATCGTCGTAGAAACCGCCGACGCAGTTATAAAAGAAGCGGGCGTTAACCTTAAATACGAAGTAGGTACCATGATCGAAATTCCGAGAGCGGCTTTAACCGCAGACGAAATCGCCGAAGAAGCGGAATTCTTCTGCTTCGGTACCAACGACTTAACACAGATGACTTTCGGGTTCTCTCGTGACGACGCGGGTAAATTCCTTGGCTCTTATTATGCTAATAAGATTTACGAATCGGATCCGTTTGCAAGACTCGATACCAAGGGCGTAGGCAAACTTATGAAGATGGCTGTCGAACTCGGACATAAGACGAGAAAAGATATCCATTGCGGTATTTGCGGCGAACACGGCGGAGATCCTTCTTCCATCGAATTCTGCCACGAAATCGGGTTGGATTACGTTTCTTGTTCTCCTTTCCGCGTACCTATCGCAAGACTTGCAGCCGCTCAAGCGAACATCCGCAATCCTAGGTCCTAAATCTTGGATTAAAATTTAGTAAAAACACCATATATTGTGTTTATGAGCCTGTATCGAGAAGATGCAGGCTCAATTTTTACGTTTTTTGGGCAAAAAATAAGCCGAAAAACGCCCAAAAAAACTTTTATTCCACTTAAGTTGAACACTTTACTTTTGTTTTTTTGTGTGGTACAATATACATAAATAAGATTTCAAGCCAAAAAGGGTAGAAAAAGGCAAAAATGACCAATTACAGAGCTATTTTACAGTATCATTATGCGGGAAACACGACGACGCAAATCGCTAAGCTTTGCGAATGTTCGCGTACAACCGTTTTGAAAACGATTAAAAGAGCGAAAGAATGTGGTATTGACGAGCCTGCCTTTGAATTACTGTCGGATATTCAATTGCTTGAAAGGCTTTATCCCAAGCGCGTGCATAGAACCGGCTACGAAGAGCCCGATTTTATTGCGCTCGAAAAAGATAAAAAGAAGAGAGGGCTTACGGTTTTCGTAATGTGGCGTAGATATTATAAAAGAACGTTAGCCGCAGGCAAAAAACCTTACGGAAAATCGCAATTTTTCAAGTTGTTTAAGCGGTACGACACGGGTTCTTTTCGATTTGAGTTTCAATATACGGAAACGATGAAAAAAGTGAGCGCGTTAATTTCCGATTACGTTTGTATTCCCTCGAGACTTGGCGAGGGCGTTAAGCGTGCCGCGAAAGAGAAATTCCATTTATGGTGCAAAAAAATGCGCTTAGACCCGCAGAAGATATAGAGGTTTATTATTTAATACTTTATAAGGAAGAGAAATATGGGATTATTAGATATATTTAAAAGAAAGAAGAAGCAAGAAGTTGCTGATATTGTAGAGAGTGAATCGGATAAAATAGAAACTGGACTCAACATTGTGCCGTCCGTTGACGATGAAATGGTCGTTTTAATGGAACAACTACCATCTACGTATTCTTTAGGTGATAAGAGCTTGATAGAGATTTCAGATTCTCACGTATTGGCTAAAATAGACGGGTTAGTTCCTTCTTTAAATACTGCTGGTATTTCAGTTGGGAATATTATCAAAACCGTTCGAGAAGCGCAAGGGGACAAGCTTTATAAGGTTGTCTTAAAAAATGGTGGGAAATTAGCCGATTCGCGTACTATGGCAGGCGCAAAAAGGGCGATGACAATTGGCGCAAACGGGATAAAAGAAAACGCTAATTTGATAGAAGTTACGAAAGGCGTAGATAAAGGCGCAGTTGTTGCAAATGCAGGTGCGGCCGTTATGAGTGTCGCTTCCATGGTTGTTGGGCAATACTATATGAGTCAAGTGGGCTCACAGTTATCGTTGATTGGCGACCGCCTCTCAAAAGTGATAGAGTTTTTAGACGTGCAATATAAAAGTGAAGTGGCATCTTTGATGGAGTCGGTTTATAATATTTCAAAATTTCAAATATCGAGCGTTGAGAACGAAGAATTGCAAACTCGTGAACTAGACAATATTCAAAATTTGAGAAAAGACTGTCAAAGATTGCTTAATCAAGCAGAAACTACAATTGAGGCGTTAACTAGTAAAAATTGTTCTAGTTATAGAGATTACGAGTCAAAGGTTAAAGAAATAGACAAGTGGAATCAGTATCAAATGGTATTGGTAAAACTACTTTATCAGATAAATGTTTTAGATTTTGCGCTTCATCTTGGAATCAAATCAAAAGAGCATTGTTTTGGTTCATTCTCGTTACATACCGACAAAATTAAAACATTACATGCGCATTTAGTTGACTGGCATAAAAATCAGTGTGAGATTCTTAAAATTGATATCAACGAGTCTCGTAGAAAACACACAGGTATTCTCAGTTGGTTAGAGAAACCAATTAGTTGGATAAACGATGCTTGGAACTATCAAGCAGTGGGAACGCAAACGGTCGGTATGATAAAAGGTCAAACTGCAGACGTTGGAGAAATTGTATATTCACTGGATAATCTTTTTGAAGATGACGTTGAAATAATAGCAAAAGGTGGGAAGTATTATTATTTGCCGTCGAAACAAGAAAATTAAGAGTTTTAAATAGAATAAATTTTTACAAAGAGGTCAGATGTCCCAAAACGTGGACGTTTGACCTTTGCTTTTTTCTTTGAAATTTTATATGATGTATGCTAAAAGGCGTCATAGTTGCTATGATATAATAAGAATAGTAAAAAAGCTAATAATTATATGAAAAGGAGACTTGAGTTTTGTAAATTCAAGTATCCTTTTTTACATTAGCAAAGTAAAAATTGCAATTTTGTAAAACAAAAAATAAAAATATTTTTACAAATTTACAAAAATGCCGTAAAAACGCTTTACAAAAATGTAAAATAGTGATATGCTTTATGTACATGGAGGTGTGCGCTATGGAAATTAAGAAAAATTTAAAAGCGCTAGATATTAAAATATCAAAACTTGCAACGGATTTAGGTGTTTCAAGACCTACGTTAGATGCATATATCGAATATTATGAAAATGGTCAACCTATCCCTAACGATGGCTATCAAAAAATATTTGAATATTTATTTTCTAGTGAAGAAATGAACTCTATTGAGTTTGCCCAAAAATATGATTACGTAAAAAGAATAATGTTGGCAGATGCAAAAGATGGGGCAGAAAAGGCGCTCCACGAGAAAAGAGAAAATAAGCTGATAAACAACATTAAAGAGATTCTTAATACCGGAACGGTTGATGAACACTTAGTTGAATTCATTAACTTGTTTATCAATAATAGAGACAATGCTTTGGTTCAATCTATCTATATGTATTTTAATTACGCTAATGGTTTTGCGGATTTAAGTAGAAAAGAAATTGAAGCAAAAGAAAAAGCGGTTTATTCTCAACTGGCCAAAATATTTGCTGACTATAACGATAATTCAATAGAGGTGATGCAGGAATATTATAATCAGCTTTTAATTAAAAATAAAGAATTGATTGCAGCAAAAACGATTAAAGTAAGTGATACCGTAATTGTTGATTATATTAAGAGTCAGTTAAGTGAATCAGAGGAATTGGATATTGAAAAATTGAAACAACTTATAGCATCAAGGGAGGGTAAGTAATATGTTAATTAACAACTTTATTAAAAAAGAAGGTAGAGCGTTGCCAGTGTTCATTTTGTTGGATGTAAGTGGAAGCATGAAAGGGGAAAAGATCGAAACTGTTAACATTGCATTAAAAGAAATGATTAACAGTTTTAAGAAAATAGAAAACCCTAAGGGTATTATTGAGTTGTGTTTAATTACGTTTGGCGGTAGTCAAGTTAATGTGATTAAGGAGTTATCTCAATTAAAAGATTCAGACGTATATACTTTAACGGCTAATGGTAATACCCCGATGGGCATGGCATTTGAAAAAGTGGCAGAGATGATAGAAGATAAAAACGTTGTTTCTTCAAGAGCCTACACGCCTACGATTGTTTTAATTAGTGATGGTAATCCAACAGATTACAATCCAGCGGGCAAGAGCATAGAAGAGATTATGGCGTGGGAGTCTTTAATGAAGATTCATTCTGGTATTAGATGTTCTAAAGCAACAAAGCTTGCGATGGGAATTGGTGGTGACGTGGATACTAATATTTTAAAGGCATTTATAAATAACAATGAAATTCCTGTCATTTCAGCAAAAGATAATAATACCATTTCAAAGTTTTTTGAATGGGTAACAATGTCTGTAAGTGTTCGTTCTGTAAGTTCTAATCCTAACCAAGCCCAGTTAGAAGATACATATATGTTTGATAAGGATGAAATATTGTTCTAATGCTTAACGAAGGTGAAAAAGTTTCAATAAATGGTAAAGAATATACCCTTGGCTCTAGGCTTGGTGGAGGATTGGAAGGAAATATTTTTACCGTGGTAGAAGCGCCTGGTCACGTAATAAAAATAATTAATGATCGTAATATGACTAGGATGCAAAGAAATGAAGTGTATGAGCATCTTAAATGGTTAAAGGAGCTTGGTTCAAGGAACAAAGATATAAAGCAATGCTTGACTGTTCCCAAGGCTCTTTTGGACGATTATTTAGGTTATGTAATGCTTAATGCGTCAGAACATGATAATTTGAAAAAATATATCACACCACCTACTGAAGAGGGTATGTTTGACGAATGGTATAAAAAAGATTTTACCTTTAAGAAGAGATATCAAATTATTGTAAATTTGTTTGATGCGTTGCGAAAAATACATCTTGCAGGATTGATTTTTACAGACTTATCCCCTAACAATATAATGGTTCATAGAACGCAGAATCAAATTGTATTTATTGACACCGATAATACCAGAAGGAGAACGGATTTGTATCACGGGGTATTGGGGACGCCTGGTTATATGGCGCCAGAAGTCTATAGGCAACCTGACATTAATCTTGCTAAGGCAAATAATATAGATCCAAAAATCCTGTCGAATTGTGGTAGGTTAACAGCTGAAAGTGATATCTTTTCTGCTGCGATTATTGCGTTTCAAATTTTAACTCTTCAGCATCCATTTATAGGGGATGAAATTGAAGAGGGAACACCAGAAGATGAAGAACGGGCTCTTGAAATCAAAACAGATTATATTTTTAAAGAAGGAACAAGCAACACTTCTACATATGGTTTAACTACGAAGTTTGAGCAAATAACAACAAAAGGGATTAGAGATTTATTCTATAGAACTTTTGTGGACGGAAAAGAGAATCCGGCGTTACGGCCCACCGCGGAAGATTTTTTAGAAGAATTCCAAAAAGCTTTTGATTCCATAGTTGTCTGTGACCAGTGCGGGTTCTCGCGGTTGTATTCATACGACGGGGACAATGATTGTATAAATTGTGGTGCGCCGATTGAAACGAAAGCTTCTATTGTTATCTATAACGTGTTTAGGAATATGACTAGGAGCGACGCAATTAACAATATAGGTAATTACCCGCAATATGATATTTCAATGGATAATCTGAGGGTAACTAATAGCACACAGTTACCTCCTAATCATTTGGAAATTGGTAAAATTATTCTTGAGCCGGGAGAAGATAAAGCAAAATACTTGTATTTGAGGCATTTTGAAAGGAATACCGAAAGAAGCGTAAAATATGCACGTGTAACTTTATCTAGCTCAGGAACCTCTATTAAGGTCGAAATTTTAAACAATGCTTTTGAATCCCCGTTTTTGATTGAAAAAAACACTAGAACTATGATTCCGTTGAATAACGGGAAAGAGTTTCCGTTAGATAGATACGGAATTATATTTGACACAAAGAAGTTTGGAAAGGGATACCTTCAAATATTCTGTAAATTTGTGAGGGCTTAATATGATTATAGCTCAAGATAAAATTGTCTTAAAGGATTGCATTGCGGACGTAATCGGTTGCACTGTTATGGGAAAGGGAAAAATAGAAAACCAGGATAGTGTGGAAATAAGGCAAGTAGAAAATGGGTTGATTATTGCCGTTGCCGACGGGTTAGGCTCGGCGGCTTATTCCAAAGAAGGTTCTGAAAAAGCAGTGAAAATTACGGCAGATATTCTTGAGGAAAATAATCTGGAAAATTTTGCGGAACGGTTATTAAGTCTATGGAAAAACGGACTTCAAGGGAATATAAATCAATACGACACAACCATTAAATTCATTTATGTTAAAGCATCTAAAATCATGATTGGCGGTATAGGTGATGGTTGGATTGCTTTAAAGAATCAAAACGGACTTGAAAGTTGTGTAGCAACAAGTGAATTTTCAAACCAAACAGACAGTATTTTATCTATAAATTTAAAAGATAAATATTGGGTAAAAGAGTTTAACGTTAACGATGTTGACTCTATGGTGATCGCTACCGATGGTTTTTCCGAAGATATAGACAAAGAAAACGGATTTCAGTTCCTTTCACAAGTGGAAAATGAAATGAGAGAGGAAAGTGAAGCCTTCGCCGACGAACTTGATAATACATTACTTAATTGGCCGGTAGAAACAAATAAAGACGATAAAACC
>JAEDMA010000029.1 GCA_016295005.1 Christensenellaceae bacterium | reverse complement strand
TATACGCCGACTATCTCGACAGGGTCGTTGCAGACAATAGAAATAAAAACAGTCTGCAGATGTCTCTTTTCGACACCTTGCTTAAAGACGAAGAAGCGCTGACGATAACTTATCCCGATATACCCGAATACGATTCCAAACAAAAACTTTTAAAAGAAAAGGAAGTCTGCGGATTGTATCTTACGGGGCATCCTCTTCACGACTATAAAAACAGACTGGAAAAATTCGATTTTTCCACCAGAAAACTCGATTCGTACGAAATACAGTACGACGACGAAGAGAATCCCGAAGACGGAACGAGAGTGTATACCGAAATAAAAGAAGGTGATAAAATCCACTTCGGCGGAATAATCACTTCCACCGATAAAATAATGACGAGGTCCGGTTCGTATATGTGCTTCGTTACAGTCGAAGACCTTTACGGCAGTATAGAATGTACCCTCTTCCCGAAAATATATTCGGACGTAAGAGACCAAATCGTAGCCGACGAACTCGTCGAAGTATGGGGTAAAATCCATATAAAGGGAAACGACGTTTCGATAAACGTCGACAAGATAGAGAAGATGAACGTGGAAAACGGTGCGGAAGAATCCTTTATCGAACCCAAAGAAAAAGAATATATGGGGCTTATAATACCCGACGCCGTGAAAGACAAATTCGACAAGATATCGGATATATTGACGAGTTATCCGGGTGAAATAGCGGTAATAGTCGCTATGGACGGCAAAAAATATTCCTTCTCCGCGTCCGTGCGTCGTTGCGAAGGGCTTATGTCGGAACTTAAAAACTATCTTAAAGATAACGAAATAATATTTTTTAAGAAAAAATAATATAAACCCGTTAAAAGAATTTGTAAAAAAACGCGTGGGTGTGGTAGAATTTTATTTGTTCGGATAAATATTAAACTAAAAGAAAAAAAGGACGTTATTTATGAAAAAGATAGGTGTTTTAACCAGCGGGGGCGACGCTCCCGGAATGAACGCCGCGATTCGCGCAACGGTAAGAACGGCGAGATATTTCGGTATGCAGGTTTACGGAATAGAAAGAGGCTGGGAAGGTCTTATAACCGGTCAGATAACGGAACTTGAAAACCGCTCGGTTTCGGATATAATACAAAGGGGCGGAACTTTCCTTAAAACCGCGAGATGCGCGGAGTTTATGACGTACGAAGGGCAGAAAAAAGGGTCTATGACGCTTGACGCTTACGGAATAGAAGGACTCGTGGTCATCGGCGGCGACGGAACGTTCCACGGCGCGAAGGCTTTGTCCGATAACTTCGGCGTAAAGTGCATGGGAATCCCCGGAACGATAGATAACGACCTTGCGTATACCGATTATACGTTAGGCTTCGATACCGCGGTAAATACCGTTCTTTCCGCAATAAACAATTTAAGAGATACCATGCAGTCGCACGACAGAGTAAGTCTTATAGAAGTTATGGGTCGTCATTGCGGCGATATCGCTCTCTACTCGGGACTTGCCGGCGGCGCGGAATACATATTGATACCCGAAAGACCTTACGATCTGGACGAAATCGCGAGTTCTTTGATAAAAAGTAAATTGCGCGGAAAAACTTCCAATATGATTGTTTTGGCGGAAGGCGCGGGCAACAGAGACGAAATCGTAGCATACCTTAACGAAAATGCGGGGGTAGATATTAAAATCACACATTTAGGTCACGTTCAAAGGGGCGGTTCTCCTACTATGTCGGACAGAATTCTGGCTACCCGTTGCGCGGTAAAAGCGGTGGAAATGTTAAAAGACGATTCGTCGGTATCCAGCGCGATAGGTATAAAAGGCAACGAAATAATCGCCGTGCCGTTCGAAGAAGCGTTCAACTGCAAGAGAACGTTTAACGACGACTTGTACGAAGCGGCGAGAATATTGAGTAAATAAAATTTAACAGGAGAATAGATATGAAAGGATTAAAAGGAGCATTAGTGTTCGCGCAATCGGGCGGACCTACGTCGGTAATCAACGCAAGCGCTGCGGGCGTGTTTATCGAAGGATTGAATTCTGAAAACGTCACGGCGGTTTACGGCGCGGCTCACGGAATCAGGGGGATACTTAACGAAGAGTTCTACGATATGTCCAAAGAAGACATGAAAGAACTCGAACTTTTGAAAAACACACCGTCATCGGCTTTGGGTTCGGTAAGATACAAACTTAAAGACGCGTCTGTAGACGACACCGATTATAAGAGAATTCTGGAAGTATTCAAAAAATATAACGTAAGATACTTCTTCTATAACGGCGGAAACGACAGTATGGATACCTGCAACAAAATAAGCAAGTATATGGCGAAGTCCGGCTACGAAATCAACGTTATAGGCGTTCCCAAGACTATCGATAACGACTTGTACGGAACCGACCATTGCCCGGGATACGCTTCTGCCGCGAAATATATCGCGACTACGGTTATGGAAATCAATCTCGACGCAAAAGTTTACGATACGCCTATGGTATGCGTAATCGAAGCGATGGGCAGAAACGCCGGCTGGCTTACCGCGGCGGCGGCTCTCGCAAACTATAAAGGATTAGGCGCCGACCTTATATATTTACCCGAAGTGGACTTCGACGTGGATAAATTCGTAAAAGACGTAGAAGAAGTCTGCAAAAAGAACAACAATAAATGTATCGCGGTAGTATCCGAAGGCATACACGATAAAGACGGCACGCTTATTTGCGAAGCCCTCGGAAAGGCGGGCGCGAGAGACAGTTTCGGTCACGCGCAACTCGGCGGCGTAGCGGCAACTCTTGCAAACCTCATTAAAGAAAAAACCGGATTTAAGACTCGCGGAATAGAACTTTCGCTTATGCAGAGATGCGGCGCGCACTGCGCTTCCGGCACCGATATCGAAGAGACGTTCGAAGCGGGCAGAGAAGCGGTAAGAGCGGCTGTAAACGGCGAAACGGATAAAATGGTTTGCTACGAAAGAAAGGCGGGGGATAAGTACGAAATAGAATATAAACTCCTTCCGTTGGAACTTGCGGCGAACACCGAAAAGACCGTTCCGCTCGAATGGATTACCGATAACGGAACGGGGGTATCCGAAGAATACGTCAAATACGCGCTTCCCCTTATTCAGGGCGAATGCAATATGGTAAAAGAAGACGGTCTTCCGAGATTCGCTCGCCTTAAAAAGGTAATGGTAGAAAAGAGATAGTTTTGTAAAATCATTTTTTCCGTCGGGGAAAAATAAAACCACCCGTCCTCCCGTTATTACGGGCGGACGGGTGGTTTGTTTTACGGGCTGTAAAACCGTTGCTCATAAAAGGTTATAAATATTTTTTAAGTTTTTTCTCGTAACTTTCTTCTAACGCAAGTAAGTCCTCGATAAAGGCTACGGTTTCTTCGGAAAAATTCCCTTTTTCGTTTTTCATGGCGGTAAGTTCGGTAATACCCGTAACGGTGCCTTTAATCATAAGTTCGGCAATGCGGTTGCGGCTTTTGTCGGTTAAAGTTTTCATTTTTATACCGCTCCACATAAAAGCCTTCTGCAAAGGATTTATTTCTTTCGGTTCGATACCGTTTTCCGCCATATAAGAAGAAACGTTGCCGACGAATTTTTCATATCCCTCGTATTGCGACTTTAATTCTTTTTTAATGCCGCTGTCTTTTACGGCAGGCATAAGTCCCGAAATACTGAATAGCGCTATGTGCGCGTTTTTGTATACGTCGTTAACAGCCTTTTTTTCGTATTCGTTTTTATTCATAATCACTCCTTAAAGAAACAAAAATAGTTTGTTTATAATCAGGATTTTTATGCAAAATCGTTTGACAAAATTTTTAATATAATATAAAATAATCATCGAGCCGCTCGATTGGGGTTTATTAAGCGCGCTTATCGCCGCCCCGAAATTTAATCGGCGAGACTGGACAGACGGAGGTATAAAATGTACGCAATCGTAGACAACGGTAACAAGCAGTACAAGGCGGAAGTAGGATCGGTTATCAGATTCGAAAAACTTTCCGCTAACGTTGGCGATAAAGTCGAATTCGACGTAGTAATGATATCCGACGAAAACGGAATCAAAGTCGCGGACGAAGCAAAAGGTTACAAAGCAGTAGGCGAAGTTTTAGAACAGGGTAAAGACAAAAAGATAATCGTGTTCAAATACAAAGCCAAAAAGAACGAAAGAAAGAAACAAGGACACAGACAACCTTTCACCACGGTAAAAATTACCGAAATAGTCGCTAAATAAGGAGGCGGAATTATGATGTTTTTATTTAGATTATTCGCTCACCATAAGGGCGGCGGCAGCACCAAAAACGGAAGAGACAGCAACGCTAAAAGATTAGGTATCAAAAGACACGACGGTCAGGCGGTTTTAGCCGGCGGAATCATCGTTCGTCAACGCGGAACCAAAATTCACGCGGGTGAAAACGTTGCTATGGGTAAAGATAACACCCTTTTCGCTCTTGTAGACGGAACGGTTAAGTTCGAAAGAGTCGGCAAAGACGGAAAAAAAGCAAGCGTTTACGCAGAATAGTTTTTAAAGGAGCCGGAATTCGGCTCCTTATTTTTTTACTTATGAACAAAATCGTTATAAACTCCGAATATTTTAACGTAAAAGACACGCTTTCATGCGGTCAGATATTCAGATTTTTCCCTTATAAAAAAGGTTATGTCGTAACGTCGCTCGATAAAAGAGCGTACGCGTATAACGAAGGGGAAAACGCCGTGATAGAATGCGAAGACGGCGATACCGAGTATTTTGAGAACTTTTTCGACTTAAAAAAAGACTATTCGGGAATTTATCTCGCCGCAAAAAAGGAAGGCGGAATCATAGCGGAATCGGCAAAATACGGTAAAGGTATAAGAATATTGAAACAAAACGCCGAAGAAACGCTTTATTCTTTTATCGTGTCGCAAAACAATAATATACCGAGAATAAAGGGAATAATAGAAAAACTGTGCGCCGCCTGCGGCGAAGAAAAAACTTTTCTCGGCGAAAAATTTTATTCTTTCCCGAAGTCTATTCGTCTTGCCGAAAAGGATATATCTTTTTTCTGCGAAACGGGGCTCGGGTATCGCGCGCCGTATATAAAAAAACTTGCGGAAAACATAAAAAACGGCGAGAACGTCGAAGAATGGAAAAACCTTCCGACAACGGAGCTAAAAAATAAAGTTTTAAGCGTTTACGGGGTCGGGGAAAAGGTGGCTGACTGCGTCACCCTTTTCGGTTTTAACCGAAGCGATTCTTTCCCCGTGGACGTGTGGATAGAAAAGGTTTACAGGGAAGATATGCGCGGGGAAATAAAAGACAGAAAAAAGATTTCCCGTTATTTATCCGAGCGTTACGGAGCCAACGCGGGGTATTTTCAGCAGTATTTGTTTTATTATAAAAGGGAAAGAGAAAAAGTTTGACGAAACGGAACGAAAATTTTTAAAAACATTTGTCAAACCCGAAATAAAATGCTACAATAAAAAAGGTTAAATTCACAATAAATTTGGAGGGCATATATTTATGCAGTATTCGGCTGAAGTTAAAGAAATGACCTGCGTTTGCAAAGGTCCTCATCACGGACCCGCCCCGATTCCCGAAGAAGGGAAATGGGTAGAAGCGAAAGAAATAAAAGATATTTCCGCTTATACGCACGGCGTAGGTTGGTGCGCGCCCCAGCAAGGCGCATGCAAATTGTCGTTGAACGTTAAAAACGGCATAATCGAAGAAGCGCTTGTCGAAACGATAGGTTGCTCGGGTATGACGCACTCTGCGGCAATGGCGGCGGAAATTCTTCCCGGCAAAACGATATTAGAAGCGCTCAACACCGATTTGGTTTGCGACGCTATAAACACGGCGATGAGAGAACTTTTCTTGCAGATAGTATACGGTCGTTCGCAGTCGGCATTCTCCGACGACGGCTTGGTAATCGGCGCGGGAATGGAAGATCTCGGCAAAGGCGCTCGTTCCATGGTAGGTACTATGTACGGAACCAAAGCGAAAGGCGTAAGATATCTCGAAATGACCGAAGGATACTGCACGAAGATGGCTTTGGATGCGGACAATCAGGTAATCGGCTACGAATTCGTATCGTTAGGCAAAATGACCGATTTTATAAAGAAAGGCATGGAACCGAACGAAGCGTACGAAAAATCCAAAGGTACATACGGTCGCTTTAAACCCGAAGACGGCGCGGTAAAATACATCGACCCGCGTAAAGAGTAAGGAGGACGGAAATTATGGCACAATTTGAAGGATATGAAAGACGTGAAGCGAAAATTCTCGCCACGTTAAAAGAATACGGCATAAATTCTATCGACGAATGTAAAGACATTTGCGACGCGAAAGGAATATCTCCTTATACCATCACTCAGGAAACTCAGCCTATATGCTTTGAAAACGCCAAATGGGCGTACACCGTAGGTTCGGCAATTGCAATCAAAGCGGCGGAAAAAACGGGTGATAAAAGCGCTGCTACGGCTGCGGCGAATATCGGCGTAGGTTTGCAGTCGTTCTGTATACCCGGTTCGGTTGCGGAAAACAGAAAAGTCGGATTAGGTCACGGAAACTTAGGCAAAATGCTTTTGTCCGAAGAAACGGAATGCTTCTGTTTCTTAGCGGGTCACGAATCTTTCGCGGCTGCGGAAGGCGCAATCAAAATCGCGTTGAACGCGAACAAAGTAAGAACCAATCCTTTAAGAGTTATTCTTAACGGTTTAGGAAAAGACGCGGCGTTCATAATATCGAGAATCAACGGCTTTACATACGTAGAAACGGAATTCGATCCGTACGCGGAAGAAGTAAAAGTCGTAAAAGAAGTACCTTATTCCAAGGGGGCAAGAGCGAACGTAAAATGTTACGGCGCGGATAACGTACCCGAAGGCGTAGCGATAATGAAACTCGAAAACGTAGGCGTATCCATCACGGGTAACTCGACGAATCCCACCAGATTCCAGCACCCTGTTGCGGGAACCTATAAGAAATGGTGCGTAGAAAACGGTAAGAAGTATTTTTCCGTTGCGTCGGGCGGCGGCACGGGAAGAACTCTTCACCCCGACAATATGGCGGCAGGTCCGTCTTCTTACGGCATGACGGATACTATGGGAAGAATGCACAGCGACGCGCAGTTCGCAGGTTCTTCGTCCGTTCCCGCGCACGTAGAAATGATGGGTCTTATCGGTATGGGTAATAACCCGATGGTAGGCGCGACCGTTGCGTGTGCCGTTGCGGTAGCGGAAGCTCTTAAATAAGAAAAACGCAAAAGCGGCGTATAAACGCGGCATTGCAAAACAAAAAAAGTTAATAACGGCGCGGCAAATTCTGCCGCGCCGTAACTTTACTTAAATTATCTCGGAAAAGGCTCGCGAACGCATTATCGGCGTCGCTTCCGTTCAACTTTCCGACATAAAATTAAAAGGCTCTTACAAAGAGCCTTTTTCCATACTGTATTTAATTATCTCTGCCTAACAAAAAGTCGGCAGAAACGCCGAAAAAGTCAGCCAACTTAACGATGTAAGTCGCTTTCGGCTCGTTTACGCCGCGTTCCCAATAATCAATTGCTTTCTGGCTGACGCCAATCTTCTCGGCAAGCGCTTGTTGGGACATTTTTTTATCTTTTCGCAATTCTTTAATGTTTTCCCCGACTACCATATCAATAATTTTAGCAGAATTCTTCTTGAATTATTTGACAAAGAAGAAAACTTCTTATATAATATGTGTTAGAAGTAATCTTCTTAAACGTAAACCTTGCCGACAAATAAGGTGGGGAAAAGAAAAAGGGAGTTAAAGAAATGGCAAAATTTTGTAGTAGTTGCGGAAAGCAATTAGGTGAAAACGAAACGTTTTGTTCTGCATGCGGGGCAAAGGCGGACGGAACTGCGGCGGCAGCGGGGGAAAAACCCGTCGTAGTAAACGTGGTAAACAATAACACAAATACTAACGCGAACGTCGTCGGAATCGTCGGCAGACCCAAAAACAAATGGGTAGCGTTTTTTCTCTGTTTGTTTTTCGGCTCATTAGGAGTGCATAGATTTTATGAGGGTAAAATCGGTACGGGAATTTTATATTTGTTCACGCTGGGTCTGTTCGGTGTAGGAACGCTGATAGACCTTATAATATTGTTGTGTAAACCTAATCCGTACTTCGTGTATTAGAAAAATATAAAATTAAAAGGCTCTTAAAAAGAGCCTTTTTTTTATACGAAATTCAATTGTCTCTTCCCGACAAAATTAAACGTTAAAGCGGAACAAAACCACGTCGCCGTCCTTAATGACGTAATCCTTACCTTCTGCGCGAACCTTTCCTTTTTCTTTGGCGGCGTTAAAACTGCCGAGTTCTACTAAAACGTCGTAATCGACGATTTCGGCGCGGATAAATCCCTTTTCGAAGTCGGAGTGAATTTTGCCTGCCGCCTGCGGCGCTTTCGTGCCTTGCTTAATCGTCCAGGCGCGGACTTCTTTTTCGCCGGCGGTAAGGTAACTTATAAGACCTAAAAGCCTGTAAGAAGTTTTAACCAACCGGTCAAGGCCGCTTTCGGTAAGACCTAATTCGGATAAAAACATTTCCTGTTCTTCGGGCGAAAGGGAAGAGAGTTCCTCTTCGGTTTTTGCGCATATCACCATATATTCGGAGTTTTCGTGTTTAGCGTACTCTTTAACTTTCATGACGAGCGGCAACTCGTTTTCGTCCTTGCCCATATCGGCTTCGCTTATGTTAGCGGTGTAGATAACGGGTTTAGAGGTGAGAAGGAAAAGGGATTTTAAGAGTTCCTCTTCGTCTTCGGAAAGGTTCCCGAGCGTTCTCGCGGGTTTTAACGCGGATAAGTGGTCGTATAACCTCTGTAAAAACTCGCTTTCGATTTTGTACTTTTTGTCGCCCGTTTTAACCATCGATAAAGACTTGTCGAGACGTTTTTTTACCGCGTCGATGTCGGAAAAAATAAGTTCTAAATTTATGGTTTCAATATCGCGTAGCGGGTCTATGGTGTTTTCAACGTGGGTTATGTTTTCGTCCTCGAAACATCTTACGACGTGAACTATGGCGTCGGTTTCTCTAATGTTAGCCAAAAACTTGTTTCCTAAACCTTCGCCCTTGCTTGCGCCTTTTACAAGACCTGCGATATCGACGAATTCGATGACCGCGGGGGTGATTTTTTTAGTGTTGTATAATTTTCCCAAAACTTCTAACCGATAATCGGGAACGGCGACGATGCCGACGTTCGGTTCGATAGTACAGAAAGGATAATTCGCGCATTCCGCGCCTGCATGGGTGATTGCGTTGAATAACGTGGATTTTCCGACGTTCGGAAGACCTACTACGCCTAATTTCATAATTTATCTCCGTAAATTGATTTCAAAAGCAATTATAATCCAAAAATTAGAAAAATTCAACTTTTTAGGTTTGATTTTCGATAAAATATGTGTTATCATTTAATCGAGTAAAATAATTACGGGAACTTTATGGATTATAGAAAATATATTGCGGAAAAACTTAAAATCGAAATCGTAACGGAAGAAGAAATCTCTTCGTTTATAGAGATACCGCCGGACGCGAATATGGGCGATTACGCTTTGCCGTGCTTTAAGTTAAGCAAAATATTACACTCTTCGCCGATAGCGATAGCGGAGAGTCTCGCGAACGCCTTTTCGCCCGACGACGTTATAGAAAGTTGCGAGGCTCTTAAAGGGTACTTAAACTTTAAAATCAATAGAAAAGGTTTTGCGGAAAAAACGCTCGAATCCGTTTTAATCGGAAAAGAAAAGTACGGATCGGACGATATAGGTAACGGCAAAACGATATGTATAGATTATTCGTCCATAAACATAGCCAAGCCTTTCCATATAGGGCATTTAAGCACCACGGTAATAGGAAGCGCGCTGTGTAAGATTTATAGATTTTTAGGGTATAACGTAGTCGGAATCAACCATCTGGGCGATTACGGAACGCAATTCGGCAAACTTATCGTTGCGTACAAAAAATGGAGTTCTTATGACGCGGTAAAGGAAGGAAGATTAAAAGAACTCACCCGCATTTACGTAAAATTCCACGAAGAAGCAAAAATTCATCCCGAACTCGACGATGAAGCAAGGCATTATTTTAAGCTAATAGAAGACGGCGATAAAGAGAGCAACGAACTTTTCTCTTTCTTTAAGGAAATCACCTTGCAGGAAGTGGATAAAATATATAAACTGTTAAACGTTACTTTCGATTCTTACGCGGGCGAAAGTTTTTATAACGACAAAATGGCGCCCGTCGTAAAGGAGTTGAAAGACAAAAAACTGTTAAAAAAATCGGAAGGGGCGGAAATAGTCGATTTGGAAGAATACGGCATGCCGCCGTGCCTGATATTAAAATCGGACGGTTCTTCGCTTTACGCCACGCGGGATATCGCCGCGGCGATATATAGAAAAAAGACGTACGATTTTTATAAATGTCTTTACGTAGTGGCGTATCAGCAAAATCTGCACTTCCGCCAGTTTTTTAAAGTAATAGACCTTATGGGTTACGACTGGGCGAAAGACCTCGTTCACGTTGCGTACGGTATGGTATCGCTCGAAGACGGGGCAATGAGTACCCGTACGGGTAACGTCGTGCTGCTTGAAGACGTTATAAATAAAACGGTAGAAAAGGCGCGTAAAGTAATCGAAGAAAAGAATCCCGATATTCCCGATAAAGAAACCACCGCCAAAGCGGTAGGCGTGGGCGCGGTAATTTTCTCGGCGCTATCCAACAATAAAATAAAAGATATAGTTTTCAGTTACGACAGAGTACTTTCTTTCGAAGGGGAAACGTGCCCGTACCTGCAATATACGGTGGCGCGCTGTAACAGTTTGCTTAAAAAATGCGGAGATTCGGAAGCGTATACCGTTACCGACGTAAACGAAGACGAATACGCGGTGATTTCCGCCATAGGCAGATTTAACGAGACGGTGAAAGCGGCGGGTGAAAAATACGAACCGTCTTTGATAACGAGATACGCTTTGGATTTGGCTTCCGTTTTCAATAAATTTTATATAAACTGTAAGATAGCCACAGAACGCGAAGAAATTAAAAATTTCAGACTTTCGATAGTAAAAGGCGTAAAAATAACGCTTACCAACGCGCTTTCGCTTTTAGGCATAGACACAGTGGAGCAAATGTAATGAAACTCGTGGTTTTCGACCTTGACGGAACTCTTTTGGATACCATTCCCGATATAACTTTTTATCTCAATAAAGCGATGGATAAGTTCGGATTCGGAATTTTAACCGAAAGCGAAGTCAGAAAGAAAGTCGGGCACGGAGCGAAAGAATTAGTTGCCGACTGCGTCGGGGAGAACGTACCCGAATCGGTTATAAAAGAGTGTCTCGATTACTATAATAAAATATATACCGAGTCCGATAGCCCTCGTACGAAGTTTTTTAATGGAATAGAAAATCTGTTGACCGAACTTAAAGAAAAAGGCTATAAAATTGCGATTTTATCCAATAAACCGCAAATGACCGTAGATAAAATATATAATATTTACTTAAAAAAATATTCTTTCGATTGCGTCGTGGGCGGCGGAAGATTTCCCTTTAAGCCTGATAAAACGGCGATTACGGAGATAATGAAAGAACTTTCGGTAACGAAAGAAAACACCGTAATGGTAGGCGACGGGGAAACGGACGTTTTAACGGCGATAAACGCCGAAGTTAAAGGCGTTGCCGTCGCGTGGGGATATAAAGACGTGGCGGAACTTATTTTTACGGGCGCGAAAAATATCGCGTACGACGCGAAAGAACTTTTCAATTTGATTCAAAAATAACTTTTTACTTTTCTCTTACTAATCTTTTTTACAATACATCGAAACTAAATAGTAATATACGGAAAACGTTTTAATTCAATAATAATTAAAACGGTAATTCCGTTTTAATTTTGCGGGAGACCGTTATGAATAAGATATACAAAACAGCCGTAATCGGCGGCGGCGCTTCCGGGCTTTTGTGCGCGGCAGAAGCCGTTACCGGTAACGAAATAAAGGGTGATAACGTTATCGTTCTGGAAAAAAACGATAGGGTCGGCAAAAAACTTATCGCAACGGGGAACGGACAAGGCAACGTTACAAATTCCGATTTATCCCTTTCACACTATCACGGAAGCCGCGGTTTTATTGAAAAGTTTTTTTCGGACGGCTTTAATACGGAAAAATATCTGTACGGATTAGGAATACCTTTAATTTATTCCGAAAACGGAAAAGGGTATCCGCTTTCTAAACAGGCGAGCGCCGTTTTAGACGTGTTAAGAGAATATCTTGCCTCAAAAAACTGCGTTACCGAAACGGACGCAGAAGTGACAGGAATCAAAAAAGACGAAACGATTTTTGAAATAAAAACGAAAAACAAAACTTATTACGCCGAAAACGTGGTTTTATGTACGGGCGGAAAGGCGGGTAAGCAATTCGGAACGGACGGTAAGGCTTATAGTCTTGCAACCGGATTCGGGCATAAACTGACCGACCTTTTTCCGTCTTTGGTACAACTTAAAACGGAAACGGAAAGGATAAAAGGCTTAAAGGGATTAAAAGAACAGGTAAAAATAACGGCGACGAGCAACGGGAAAGTTTTGGGCGAAAGCGCGGGCGAGATATTGTTTACCGATTACGGGGTTTCGGGCGACGCGGTTTTTAGAATTTCGTCGGTAGTTGCGGATAAGGAAAACGTAGAATTAAAAATAGAATTTTTGCCAAATCTTACCGAATCGGAAGTAAAAAAGATTATAGAAGATAAAAAGAAAAACGCGCCGTTTATTCCAGAAAACGAACTGCTTTCGGGGATAATAAATAAAAAAATCGGACAGGCGATACTAAAAACGATAAAACAGCCCGCCGCGGAAAACGTAGCGAAAACCCTTAAAAATTTTAAGTTAAAAGTGAAAGGGACTCTCGGTTTCGATTACGCTCAGGTAACCAAGGGCGGAATAAGCACCGACGACGTAAATCCGTTTACTATGGAAAGCAAGAAAACGAAAGGATTATATTTAGCAGGCGAAACGCTTAACGTTGACGGGGATTGCGGCGGATATAATTTAAATTTTGCTTTTGCTTCGGGCGTTAAGGCGGCTAAGAGCATAAAAGAGAAGATATAAGGAGAACGATATGACAAAGTTTATAACGTTTACGAACGAAATACTGGCTCCGCTCCATTTTTCCGTAATAAGGGAAATCGGCAGAGTTATGGGTGTAAAATCGCCCGCTTCTAAAAATAAAGACGTACTTATAAAGGAAATTTTAGCGATACAAAACGGAGAAGAATCTCCCGAACCGCCGTCAAAGCGCGGCGCTCCGCCGAAAATCAAGGTGGATCTTTCCGATTTTCTTTTAAAAGAAGCCGGCTCTCCTTACGGAGAAAAGAGAGAAAACTCCGAAACAAAGTTTAACTTCGTCGGCGCCGGGAAAGAAATCTTAACCGAAGAAAAGACGGACGGGGAAAACTCAGATAAAGTTATCGGCGATTACGGAACGATAAAAAGAGAAGATAGGAAACTTGTTTTTAAAGATTCCGCGAGCGACGCTTTTATAATGGAAGGCGTTTTAGAACAACACGTTTCCGGGTACGGGTTTTTAAGGGTAAATAATTACGAAAACTCTTCTAAAGACGTATACGTTTCCAATATGAACATAAGGCGTTTCAACCTTCGCCGCGGCGATAAAGTAAAAGCGGTAGCGAAAGTCGTAAAAGAAGGGGATTCCGCGGCGTTGCAGGACGTTATCGCAATCAACGACTTAGAGCCCATGCTTTTTTTAAGAAGAACCAACTTCGACGACCTGATTCCTTATTATCCCACCGACAGAATAAAACTCGAAAGCGACGTATCGGAAGATCTGGCGTTAAGGTGTATAGATCTTTTCGCGCCTATAGGAATGGGTCAAAGGGGACTTATCGTTGCGCCGCCGAAAACGGGTAAAACCACGTTGTTAAAAAAGATAGCGCAGTCTATAGAAAGAAATTATCCCGAAATAAAACTTATAGTGTTGCTTATAGACGAACGTCCGGAAGAAGTAACCGATATAAAACGTTCGGTGTCGGGAGAAGTGGTTTTCTCCACGTTCGACGAATGCGCCGAACATCATATCAGGGCGGCGGAACTTGTTATAAACAGAGCCAAACGCCTTGTCGAAGTAGGCAAAAACGTAGTAATTTTAATGGATTCCATAACGAGACTCGCCAGGGCGTACAACAGCACCGTCGAATCGTCGGGCAAAATCTTGTCGGGCGGGCTTGATCCCGTAGCGTTACAAGGGCCGAAAAGATTTTTCGGCGCCGCAAGAAATATCGAAAACGGCGGCAGCCTTACGGTGCTGGCAACGGCGCTTATCGATACGGGAAGCAAGATGGATGAAGTTATTTTCGAGGAATTCAAGGGAACCGGCAATATGGAGCTGGTTCT
>JAEDMA010000028.1 GCA_016295005.1 Christensenellaceae bacterium | reverse complement strand
TCTATTTTTTCGTCTGACGTGAGTTTGTTATTCATTTTCCGCTCTCCGTTTTTTAATTTTGTCGCTTTTTAATAGCATTCATTATACCATCGTTATTTGCGTCTGTCTACCCATAAATAGCCGTTATTTATCATATATTGCTTTTTATCGTGTTCGGCGGTTAATTGCTATGTATTTTTTTATACTTAAGAGGCGTAAGATTTACCGTCTTTTTAAATTTTTTCGTAAAATAGTTCGGACTGTCGAAACACAGTTTGTCGCTTATTTCCGCAACGGTAAGGTTGTTTTCTCTGAGCAGTTGTTTGCTCTTTTCTATTTTCAGCAAATTATAATATTCCATTATACTTTTGCCGGTATATTTACGGAATTGCTTGAATAACTGTGACCGCGAATAAGCCGACTCTTTACAAATATCGGCAATGGTCAGTCGCGTGTAAATTCCGTTTTTCAGTATGTTAAGCACGTCGTTGACCAGTTTTTTGGAATATTCTTCGTCCTGTAAAAAAACTCCGTTTTCTTCGGGGTTGTCGTCGGCTTCTCTCATAAGATTTATCAGTAAAATTTCGAGATAGTTCTTTATTTCCTGAAGTCCGCCGAGCGACGGCTTTTTTCTTAATTCCATTTTTTTCGAAAGGGGGTCGCTTACGGGTATATCGAACGTGTTTTTCGCTTCCGATAAAATGGCGAAAATCAGCGGCAGATATTTTTTATCGAGCCGAATTTTTTTGTCGTTGAAAAAGGAAACCGATTTCGAATTGCATTCAAAAGAGATTATAAACACGTTCGGCGCGGTTTTTCCGTTGGCTTTATGCGCGTGGAATTCGTTAGGTTTATGAAAATACATTTCGCCTTGTTGCAATTCGAACGTTTTGCCGTCCACCCGGCATATAATGCTTTCTTTTTCGGCATAAACGAGTTCCCAAAAGTTATGCGATTCGCCGTCGGAGCAAAAGTTCTTATCGAATTCGAAGTAGTGTACCGTTATTATATCGCTTACGGACACAAGATTATTTACTTTATGTTTGAAGTATTTGTTCATACGTATAAGTATAAATATTCCGTTTATTTTGTCAAGTAGATTTTTTTACCCTTTTATGATACGAAAAGATATTGCGCGTCAAGCCGTTTGAACTTAAACTGTAACGTAACAAGAATCATAGGAGATTATTATGAAAGTTTTGGCAATAGGGTGTCATCCCGACGACGTGGAAATCGCTTGTTCGGGTACGCTGATTAAATGCGTTAAACGCGGTGACGAAGTATACGTATGTCACGTTTCTACGGGGAATTTGGGTCACGTTATCATTCCGCCGGACGAGTTGACGAAAATAAGAGCCGAAGAAGCGAAAAAAGCGGGCAGAATGGCAGGAATAAAAGAAGTTTTCTGCGCCGGATTCAACGATTTGGACGTTTTTTCCGACAACCGAAAAGCGCGTGATAAAATTGTGGAGGTTATAAGAAAGGTAAATCCCGATTTTATAATAACGCATAACCCCGACGACTATATGCCCGATCACGCTGCCGTTTCGAAACTGGTGTTCGACGCGAGTTTTGCCGCTACGCTTCCTAATTATCCGCCGAAAACGGATAACCCCGCAAAATTAGTGCCGATATATTATATGGACACGCTTGCGGGCGTCGATTTCGTTCCTACTGAATTCGTAGATATTACCGAAGAAATCGACTTAAAAACGGAAATGCTGAAGTGCCACGCAAGTCAGTTGGTATGGATGAAAGAACACGACGGTATAGACTTTGCCGATATGGTGAGAACGTGTTCGAAATACCGAGGCTATCAATGCGGCGCAGGGTATGCCGAAGGTTTTCGTAGTTGCAACGTTTACTTAAAAAACACAACTAAAAGATTGTTACCTTAATTTGCCGAAAGAAAGGGAAAACGTACTGCGGGTAATAAGAAAAACGCCGGTTGTTAAAAACGCCGATTTATCAAAAAAATAAAAAATGGAGAGATATTATGGATTTTAATTCTACCGTAAAAGGAAGTTTATTGGAAGGGTTTTATCCCGAAGGCTGGGATATGAAAAAAATTGACGAATGTTGTTCTCATTCGCCCGAAGAAATTTTTGAAAAACAAAAATTCTGGAACGAAAACTTTACTCCCGTCGAGTGCAATAACGTAGGCGACTTCGACGTTATGATGGGGCATGAAATCGCCAACGAAATCAGAAAAGCAAAAACAGATAACAGAAAAATCGCGTTTATTCTTCCCGTAGGTCCTATGGGAATGTATAAATGGGCGGTATACTTTCTTAAAGAATGGCAGGTAAGTTGCGAACACGTCTGGTGTTTTAATATGGACGAATGGGCTGACGGAGAAGGGAACACTCTGACGGGCGACGCGTCTTTCCAGAGCGCTATGGAAAAAGCTTTTTATAATCCACTCGGGGGTTTGACCGTTCCCGAAACGCACAGGAACTTCGCTACTAAAATTAATTTGCCGACTTATCCCGAAAAGATAGCGTCGCTTAAAAAAGAAGGCGCAAAACTCGTTCTCGTCTATGGTATCGGCAGAATGTGCCATATCGCTTTCTGGGAACCGATGATAGGTTCCGAATTCGCCACGAACGAAGAATGGCTCAATGAACCTTACAGAATCGGAGTTAAACTTCACCCGCTGACGATAGAGCAAAACGCAATCACTTCCTTTAAGTCAAGGACGACTCTCGTTCCTTGCAGAGCCAACACTATAGGACCTAAACTTATGTTTTCCACAGATTACGCCATCGGCGGCGCGGACGGAGCGTTGGGGCGCGGTATGCAATGGCAGGGAATGAGTTTATGGATGACTCTTCGTTACGGACCCGATAAATGCGTTACGTCGAGTTTTATTCCCACGCTCCCCGGGAAATTATTTTTCTTAAAAGAACTTGCAGGACCGCTCGTCGCGGAGGCTAACTGATGAAAGGTATAGCCGTTGCGGGAACGATTCTCGTAGACGTTATAAACGAAATCTCTTCTTATCCCGAAAGCGGCAGTCTTTGTAAAATTCTGTCCCGCGCTTATTATACGGGAGGAATGGTCCCTAACGTAGGAATAGATTTGAAAAGATTGGACGAAAAACTTGACGTTTTCGCGATAGGAAACGTCGGAAAAGACGAGTACGGCGAATTTGCGAAGACAACTCTTTCGGAAAACGGTCTTAACACGGACGGGATAAAAGAAACCGGTTTACCGACGGGGTTTACCGACGTTATGAGCGTAAAAGGCGGGCAGAGAACGTTTTTTACTTATACCGGCGCAGGCGATTCGTTCGGTTTTCGCGATATAGATTTCGATACGCTCGACGTGAAAATGTTTCATCTCGGTTATTTTTTACTGCTCGATAAAGTGGATCGCGGCGACGGGGTGGAGATCTTAAAAAAATGTAAGGAAAAAGGAATAAAAACTTCGATAGACGTGGTAACCGAAGATTCCGGAAGGTATTCTCTTATAAAGCCGTGTTTAAGTTACGTGGACAATCTGATTATCAACGAGCAGGAAGCGGGTAGGATATGCGGCGTCGCGCCGAACGAAAACAATCTCCGCTTACTTGCCGAAACGCTTAAAAAATCCGGCGTAAAGGAAAGAGTGATAATTCATACTCCCCGAAAAAGCGTATGTTTTTCCGACGGCGGTTACACCGAAGTTTGTTCTTATAAATTACCCGAAGGGTACGTTAAAGGAACCACGGGAGCGGGCGACGCTTTTTGCGCCGGCGCTCTTCTCGGAATTTATAACGGCTTATCCGATTCGGATATTTTAGAAACGGCAACCGTTTCGGCAACGGGTTCGCTCTCTTCCGCCGACGCCGTAAGCGGTATGAAAAACTTAAAGGTTTTAAAAAATTTCGTTAAAGGATTAAGCAGATTATGTTAGTGAATTTGGATTACGTATTAAAAAGGGCGCAAAAAGAAAAATATGCGGTGGGTTTGTTCAATACCACCGACACGGATATGCTTGAAGCGGTCATTTCGGCGGCTGAGGAACTTAACGCTCCCGTTATCGTAGGCACGGCGGAGGTGTTGCTGCCTTACGGAGAACTGGCTTTGATTGCTCCTTCTATTATAGAAAGAGCGAAAAACGCTTCCGTTCCGGTCGTCGTGCATTACGATCACGGATTAACCTTTGAAAGGTGTATGGAAGCGTTAGAACTCGGGTTTACTTCCGTAATGTTTGACGGCTCGGCAAAAAGTTACGACGAGAATATCGCCTACACAAAAGAGATAGTTAAAATCGCTCATGCTTTCGGGGCAACGGTGGAAGGGGAAATCGGACACGTGGGCGAAGCCGCTAAAGAAGATAATTTGCTTACGGATATGTATACGACCGTAAAAGAAGCCAAAGACTATATCTCGGCTACGGGGGTAGACGCTCTGGCGGTCGCAATAGGTTCCGCGCACGGCGTATACAAGAAAAAGCCTATGCTTAACATAGAAAGACTTAAAGAAATTAAAAAAGAAACGGACGTTCCGCTTGTCCTTCACGGCGGAAGCGGTTTGTCCGACGATGATTTTAGGAACACCGTTAAAGAAGGCATAGCGAAAGTAAATATTTTTACCGACCTTTGTCTTGCAGGAGAAAAGGCGATGAAAGAAGGAATGAAAAACGGTTCGGGATATCTTGAAATCCGTAACTTAAAAGTAAACGCCATAAAAAAAGCGGTTGCCGAAAAAATAAAATTGTTCGGATCTGCGGGAAAATACAAAGTATAATTTCCGTTATTCGGTTATTAAATAAAGCCGCGGTTTCTGCCGCGGCTTTATTTAACCGTTTTTACTATGGAAATAGGGGTTTTCAACCGTTTTTTGTATTGACATTACAGAAGGAAAATGATAAAATTCATACGTATGTTCATAAGATACGGAATAAGGTTAATATTTGCAAGCGGCAAACAACAAATGGCGAAAGCAATGCAAAAACTTATAATTGCAAGCCGTGTAATTGCTTGACTTTACCTCTGATATCGATAAGAATTAACTCTATAACATATAGTAAGGGAGAAAGACAGTTGTCAAACGAATACGATTTTGAAAAAGTATATAAGTTTTTCGATATAGACGGCGAATACGTTTCCTGCGAACGTTGCGGGGAAGGGCATATCAACGGCACCTTTTGCCTGACGGTAAACGAAAACGGCGCGCAAAAACATTACCTTTTGCAGAGAATCAACAATCACCTTTTCACCGACGTTGAAAAGTTGATGCACAACATAGAACTTATAACCGATTTCTGCCGCGAAAGCGTCATAAGTCGCGGCGGCGACCCCATGCGCGAATGTATGAACATAGTCCGCACCAAAGAAGGTAAAACTTATTGCTTATACGGGAAAGATTATTTCCGCGTTTACGTTTTCATCGAAAACGCCACGACGCTTCAGATAGTGAGAAACGCCGAAGATTTTTATCAGAGCGCGGTTGCTTTCGGTAATTTTGCCGCTCTTTTATCCGATTTCGATGCTTCTAAACTTTACGAAATATTGCCAAACTTTCATAATACGGTAGTAAGGTACGAAAACTTTTTAAAGTCGGTGGAAAGAAACGCCGCCGGCAGACGCGACGAAGTGTCCGCCGAAATAGAATGGGTTAAAAAACACAGTTATCTGTGTAATAAAATAGTGGATAAAATCGCTTCGGGCGAAATTCCTTTAAGGGTTACGCACAACGATACCAAACTCAATAACGTTATGCTGGACGACAAAACGGGTAAACCGCTTGCCGTAATAGATCTCGATACCGTTATGCCGGGGAGCCTATGTTACGACTTCGGCGACAGCATCCGTTTCGGTTGCAACAGCGCCGCGGAAGATGAGCCCGATTTATCCAAAGCATATTTCCGTATGGATATGTATAAAGCCTATCTCAAAGGGTATTTATCGGCGGTAGGCGGTTTTATTACCGACGCCGAAAAAGAAAACTTCCCCATGGGCGCGGTGCTTATGACTTACGAATGCGGAATGAGATTTTTAGCAGATTATTTAGACGGCGACGTATACTTCGGTATTCATCGCGAAAAACACAATTTAGACCGCGCTCATACGCAGTTTAAGTTGGTGGAAGACATGCTTTCCGTCTACGACGAAATGCTCGAACTCGCAACCAAATAAAATATACGTCAGATATGCGCATATAAAGGAGATTATTATGAAACTCAACGAAAAAGCAATTATTTACGTCCCCGACGGGGAAGAAAAGGAAAAAGCGATTGCACGTACGACCCATCTTGCCATATCCGCCCATCAGGACGATATTGAATTTATGGCGTACGCTCCTACCGCGGAATGCTTCGGCAAAAAAGATAAGTGGTTCTCGGGCGTAGTCGTAACCGACGGCGCGGGCAGCCCCAGAAGCGGTCTTTACGCAGACTACACCGACGAAGAAATGAAAGCCGTTCGTATCACCGAACAGCAAAAAGCCGCGTTCGTGGGGGAATACGGGTTTCAGGCTCTTTTAGGTCACCCGTCTTCGGCGGTTAAAAATCCCGACGACAAGGTAATAGTGGAAGAACTTGCCGAAATTATCCGCGCGGCGAAACCTAAATACATTTATACTCATAACTTAGCAGACAAACACGATACCCACGTTTCTACCGTGTTAAAGGTAATAGCGGCGCTCCGTACCCTTAAAAAGGAAGAACTCCCCGAAAAGGTTTACGGTTGCGAAGTATGGCGCGATCTCGACTGGGTTTGCGACGAAGAAAAGGTGTTTTTGGACTGCGGCGCGCATCCTAACCTTATGCGCTGCTTATCCGCCGTGTTCGACAGCCAGATAATCGGCGGCAAAAGATACGATCTCGCCGCGGAAGGCAGACGTCTTGCCAACGCAACGTTCAGCGCGAGCCATTCCTGCGACACCTATTCCGCCCTTAACTACGCTATGGATTTAACTCCTCTTTGCGATAAAACCGTTGACCTTACCGAATACGTTACCGGCTATATAGACCGATTTAAAAAGGCGGTAGAAGACAAACTCGCCGAATTTTTACCCAAAAAGTAAGAAATAGGTTGTTTTTACCGATAAGTTACGGGAATAAAAATTTAATAAGACGATCCGCCGTCCGGTAATTTCCGCGCGGCGGATTTTTTATATTTTTCGCGGCGTACTTTACTTTTAGAGTTTGTGGTGATACAATACAAGTAACTTATTTTACGGAGAGGATTATGAAAAAGTATAACGACAGAAAAACCGTTATTAAAAAGTTGCTTAACATTACCGACAGAGAATTTTCGGACGAAGAACTTATCGGCCAACTTACCGATACCAGTCTTGCGGAAAACAACGGCGAAAAAGAAAAAGTTTCTTTCGGACAAAGAGCAGCGGACGCCGTCGCGCGGTTTGCCGGCAGTTGGGCGTTTATATTCAGTTTTATAGGCGTAATGGTCGTCTGGATGGCGGTAAACGTTATTCTTGCGACTAACGCTTTCGACGCTTATCCGTTTATACTTTTGAATCTCGTGCTTTCGTGTATCGCCGCGGTTCAGGCGCCGCTTATAATGATGAGCCAGAACCGACAGGAAGCGAAAGACAGAAAAAGAGCGGAAAACGATTATAAAATCAATTTAAAAAGCGAACTGGTCATCGACGAATTGTATAAAAAAATAGAACAAATCGAAAAAAATCAGAAGGAAATTCTGAAAAAACTCGACGGTAAAACCGAGTGAGTTGCTTTTGAGGTAAAAAGATAAAAAAATGTTTAAGATATTCAAAAAAACTTTCATAAAAAATTACGAAAAAACCCAAGACCCTTCCGTTCGGTTTAAGTACGGGGTGGCGGCAGGCGTTTTCGGTATTATAACCAACGTATTGCTGTTCGCCGCGAAAGCCGTTATCGGTTGGATTTCGGGAAGCATAACGATAATTGCCGACGCGGTAAACAACCTTTCCGACGCGGGGTCTTCGGCGGTGACGGCGTTCGCGTTCAAATTGTCGTCTAAACCCGCCGACGAAAAACATCCGTACGGCCACGCCCGTTTCGAGTACGTTGCGGGGCTTTTCGTTTCCTTTCTGGTCCTCGCTATCGGCGCGATGCTTGCGAAATCTTCCATAGAAAAGATTATCGCTCCCGAAGAAGTCGTCGTTACTTACGTTACCTATATAGTTTTAGGCGTTTCGATTGCGGGTAAACTTTTACAAATGCTCGTGTACAGGGATTTTGGTAAATCTATCGGCAGCGAAACGCTTATCGCAAGCAGCGCCGACAGTCGCAACGACGTTTTAACTACCACCGCCGTTTTAATTGCGAGCATTGTCATTCAGGTTACGGGTGTAAATATCGACGGTTACGCGGGGCTTGCCGTTTCGGCGTTTATTATCTTTTCGGGCGCGAAACTCATCAAAGAAACAATAGACCCGCTTTTGGGAGTTATCCCGAACGAAGAAACAATTAAAACAATAAAAGAAAAACTGCTTTCTTACGACGGGGTTTTGGGTATTCACGACCTTTCCGTGCATACCTACGGCGCGGCGCAGACTTACGTTTTCGTTCACGTGGAAGTGGACGCGAAAGAAGACGCGCTTAAAAGCCACGACCTTATAGACAATATCGAAAGGGATTTTAAAAAAGATTTGGGGATATTTCTTTCGATTCATACCGACCCCGTACTTAAAGGAGACCCCGAAACGGAAGCGCTTAAAAAAGACGTGCAGGACGCGCTCGCTTCGCTTAATCCGAAACTTTCCATTCACGATTTCCGTATAGTTAAAGGATCTACGCACACTAATCTCGTTTTCGACGTGTTGGTGCCGTTCGGCGTTACCGAAGGGGAAAAGGATATTCGCGCCGCTTTGACAGACGCTTTTTCGGGCAGAGAAACCGATTATTACTTCGTTTTCCAGATAGACCGCAGCGCGGTATTATGAGTTTAATCGTTTTATTATAAAAATGACGCGGCGAAAAAAGTTTTCGGCAGGGAAAGCAAAAGCGTATTGTTTCGGTTAAGGTTTATCCGATGCGATTTTCGGGCGGCGGATAAGACAACGGGTAAGTTCGGGTAAAATTGCCCGACGAACGTTAAAATTTAAGAAAGAATTTAAAATTTTTATCGTGGGAAGGCAAATTTATTCGCCTACTTAATTATTGACAACGAGCAGTTTTGTGATAAAATAAACTTGAACGAATCATTGGAACGGTATATAAAAGTGGTAAACATTATTCTCGAAAAAAATCAAAGCGACAACGTAAGGGTTAATAAGATGCTTTCCGCTATTAAAACGTACGTCGCGCGAAAAAAGAAGGAACATATCGAAATCGCTTACGATACGAGCGCCCTTCCGCAGGCCAAAGCCGTTATAGTTTTAGGTTCTTCGATGAAATGGATTTGCAACGTTTCCGAATATCTCGTAAGCAAAAGAATTCAGGCGGTCGTTTTCGGTTACGAAAGCGCGGACCCGCTCGTTCCCGTTCACACGCTCACTTCCGATTATACCGCGGCTATGTATAAGATAGCCAAAATACTTCTCTCGAAAGATAAAAGCGACATAGCCTTTTTCGGGTACAACCCCGATTCCTGTTCGGACGACGGTAAATTTAAAGGCGTAAGTCTTGCCGCAGCCGAAGCGGGGGTCAACTGCAAGGTTTATTATAACAACGGTTCCATAAAAAAGACGATGGACGAATTTTTATCCGACGAGAAAAAGTACCGCAACGTAATTTGTTCCAACGACGATCTGGTTTTATACCTTTACAGCGAAGCGGAAAATTGCGAAAATCTCAACGTCGGGGGATACGGCGCGATTTCCGCGGGACGAAACTGCAAGTACGAGTACGTTACCGCATGGCAGGATTTTTATACTCTCGGCGAAAGTCTTATCGAGTTATATTATAACGTTATCAAAAGCAACAACGATTACATTAAAAACGTTATCGCAACGACGAGAATCGTTAACAGCAAAGACTTTTCCGAAACAGACATTCCCGTTTCCGGGTTGGGCAAAATCGACGCGGCGGAGCCGGTGGATTATTACCGCGACGAAAAAATAATGGAAATCGACAATATAAAGAAATTCGTTATGTCGCTCGACGACGCCGATAAAGATATCTTAAAAGAAATGTTAGAGGGTAAAACTTACTTTAAGATAAGCGAAGCGAATTATAAAGCCGAAAACACCATTAAGTACCGCGTAAACAAAATGAACAACGAACTCGGCACCAAAAACAAAGAAGAACTTTTGTCTTTAATAAAAAAATATAAACTTCAGTTTTAATTTATAATAACTTTTCTGTTTTTCAAATACTTTCCCGGTTTCCGCGCCTGTTTTATCCGGTCCAAAAAATTGCGGAATTTTTCTTTAAAAGATTGTATTGCTCCTTGATAATCGCGATGATATAATTGTGTTGAACGTATAAAAGCACAAATATATAACATACGTTTCAAGGAGTTTTTATGTCTATAAGCAAAGATTTTGAAAAAATGGTAATCCCTACCTACGAACCGGGCAAACCCGAAGAATTGCCGTTATTTTTCGAAAAAAGGGCTAATCAGGGCGCTTGCAGCAAAATGTATCCTATCCCGTATACCGATAAGATAGGCGACGAAAAGAAAGACGTCGTTTACGACGTCGGCGTTCTGGAGAATAAATACGTTAAAATCGTAACTCTTCCGGCTATCGGCGGCAAAATTTACAGCGCGCTCGATAAAACCAACAACTACGACTTTATTTACAGAAACAAAGTAATTAAACCTTGCATGATAGGTATCGCGGGCCCCTGGGCGTCGGGCGGTATCGAATTCAACTGGCCGCTTCACCACAGACCCACTACCTTTATGCCGATGGACGCCGTTATCGAAACGGACGAAAACGGCAACAAAACCGTATGGATGGGCGAAGTAGAACCTTATAACAGACTAAAAGGCATGGTCGGCGTTTCCATCGACAAAGACCGTTCTTACGTAAGAGCGAAAGCAAGACTTTATAATCCCACTTCCAAGGCAAGACCTTTCCTTTGGTGGGCTAACCTCGCCGTCGAAATAGACGACAATTTCAGGACCGTTTTCCCGCCCGACGTCGAATACGTCAACGACCACGACAGAAGAGCCATGATAGAATGGCCGGTCGCGAAGGGAAGATTCGAAACGGCGCGTCCTTACGATTACGGTACGGGCGTAGATATTCACGTACATAAGAACATTGTTGTTCCGTCTTCGTTCATGATTGCGAAAGGACAATCCGATTACGATTATTTAAGCGGTTGGGATAACGGCAGAAAATGCGGTATCGTTGCGTTCGGCAACCACCACACCGCGCCCGGCAAAAAACTCTGGACGTGGGCAAACAACAACTTCGGTTACAAGTGGTGCGAAAACCTTACCGACGACGGTTCGAGATACGTAGAACTCATGACCGGTTGCTATACCGACAATCAGCCCGACTTTTCGTTTATCGCGCCTTACGAAACGAGAGAATTCGAACAGTACTGGTACCCGATTAAAGAAATAGGCGAAGTTAAATGCGCTACGCTCGACGCGGCGGTTAACCTTGAAAACGAAGACGGCAAAATCAAAGTCGGCTTCTGCGCAAGCGGCGAATTTACAAACTGCAAAGTCGTAATCGCGGAAAACGGCAAAACGATTAAAACTTTCGAAAACGTTACCGTTTCTCCCGAAACGCCTTTCGTTGCTTATTCGGACGGCGAAGTTAAAATCGGCACTTCCGCAACACTTTATTCCGCGGAAGGAAAGGTTCTCGTTTCTTACTGCGTAGCAAAACGCGGCGATAAGAAACCGCCCAAGATGAGAGAGGTTTCGCCGAGACCCAAAGATATCAAAACCAACGAAGAATTATATTTACACGGCGCGCATCTCGTTCAGTACAAACACTTTACCTATAATCCCGAAGAATACTTCGCGGAAGCGCTTAAAAGAGACGACGGCGACAGCCGTTGCAATATCGCTATGGGCGATTTGTATCTCGAAAGGGGTAAATTCGAAAAAGCGCTCGGCTACTTTGAAAAAGCCGAAGAAAGGCTGGAACTCCGCAACGCCAACCCGTACGATACCGACGCTTTGTATAAACGCGGATTAGCCAAGAGATATCTCGGCGACAAAAAGGGCGCGTACGACGACTTTTATTGGGCTGCCTGGGGATATTCCAACAGAAGCGCGGCATACTACGCGATAGCGGCGTACGACTACGCTGACGGAAAAGTTAAAGACGCTATCGACGACCTTAAAGTTTCGCTCGAAACAAATCAGGGTCACTTATGGGCGCTCCGTATGCTGAACGAAATCACGGGCGACAAAAAATATCTCGACAAAATCGCTTCCGTAGACCCCTTGTTCATGGAATTCGACACCCACGAAGGGCAGGCTATCGACTTTGCCAACGAACTTATCCGTTTCGGTATGTTAAAGAGAGCCAAAGAAGTTTTATCCGCGGCGGAAGTAACTCCCAAAACGTTATATTATCTCGCTTACGTTTCCTCTTTGCTCGGAGAAAAGGACGAAGCGGCGAAATACGTTAAACAGGCGGACAAAGCGGAATGGCGTTATTGCAACTTCAACAGATTAGAAGACATAGCGGTGTTAAAATCCGCGAATTCCGCAAGAGCGATGTACTATCTCGGTTGCTTATACTATGACAGAGATAATTACGACGAAGCGGCTGCCGCCTGGGAAGTCTGCGTTAAAGGCGAAGATTTCGCTCCGTCTTACCGCGGACTCGCAATCGCTTACTTTGACCACTTAAACCGTAAAGACGAAGCGCTTGCTATGATGAACAAAGCGTACGAACTTATGCCCGAAAGCGGCAGAATTTTCTACGAACTCTCGCAACTCTATAAAGGTCTTAACAAGTCCGTAGACGAAAGGCTCGCTCTTTACGAGAACGATTTGAAAAACACTTTCGGCAGAGACGACACGACGCTCGATTATTCCATTTTGCTCGTAGACAAAGACAGACTCGACGACGCCGCGAAGATTTTAGAAGATCACAGATTCCATACCTACGAAGGCGGCGAAGGCAACTTAACCAACTATCACGCCTGGTTGCACGTTCTTTTAGGCGACAGAGAATATAAGAAAGGCAACTACGAGAAAGCATACAAGTTATACGAAACGGGTCTTACTTTCCCGAAAAATTACGGCGAAGAAAAGAACGTTTACGTAAACGACGGTCACCTTTACGGCGGTATGGCGAGATGTCTCGACAAACTCGGAAAAGACAGCGCCGCATACTGGGAAAAGGCTTGCTACACGCTCGGTACTCCTTCCATTAACTCTTATTATAACGTTCTGGCGTTCAGAAAGAGAAATATGCCCGAAGAAGCCGAAAAAGTTATCGAAGGTATGAAAAAAACCTACGATTCCGTTATGGCGGACGTCGACAGATATCCTTACTTCGGCGTAGGCGCGCCCGCGTTCATGCCGTTTATGTACGACTGCGTTAAATTCAATACCACCAAGGCGTTGCAGATTAAAGGTTTCACGCTTCTTGCGGAAGGCAAAAAGAACGAAATCGGCGAAGTTATATCCGAACTTAAAAAACTTAACTGCGGCGATATAAACACCATTTTGTTGGAAAAGGTATTAAATGAAGGAAATCTCGATTGAAAACAAAAAATATAAAGCGGTAATTCTCCCCGAATTCGGGGGGAATTGCGTAAGACTTACCGAAAGAATAAGCGGCGCGGAACTTCTTCGCTTTCCCGATTCCGAAGAAAGAATGAAAAACACTCCCTTGCTTTTCGGTATGCCTTTGCTTTTACCGCCTAACAGAATTTCCGGCGGAAAATTTATTTTCCGCGGCAGGGAATACGTTTTGCCGATTAACGAACCCGAAATAAACAACCATTGTCACGGCGAACTCTATAAAACGCCGTTTACCGATTATTCGGTTAGCGCCGATTCGGTGACGTTCCGTTTTTTTAGTCGCGAAGACAACCGATATCTCGGTTTTTTGCACGATTTTTCTTTCGAACTTACCTATTCGGTAGACGATAACGGACTTACCCAGACCTTTTCGATTAAAAACGAAAGCGGAGAGGTTATGCCGTTCGCGCTGGCGTTCCATACGACGCTGAATCTTGCGTTCGAAGGGGGTAATCCCGACGAGTACTCGCTTTATTTACCCGTATCGTGCGACTTCGAACGGAACATGAAAAATTTTATTCCGACGGGCAAAATCTTTTACGAGTTCGAAGAAAAGGAAGAGTTAAACCAAGGAAAATGGAAACCTTCTTTACACGCGATAACCAAATCGGTTAAAGTCGAAAACGGCAAAGCGGTAATCACTCACGATAAAACGGGGAACACGCTCGTGTACGAGTGCGACCCGCTTTACGGATACAGACATATTTTTAACGGCGGAAACCGCGATTTTATATGTATAGAACCGCAAACCTGCCGTATCGACGGACTTAACGTCTGGAAAGACGAAAAGAAAAGCGGCGTTATCGCGATAAACGGCGGCGAAAGCGTAAAACTCGTGAACCGTCTGTATTTTATTGATAACTCGCAAAATTAAAAATTTACAAAAACCTGCTTTTTAGCAAAAAAACATAATTTTATACGCGACCTTTCTTCTCCAAGGACCTAAAACACGGAAATTGGGGGGGGGGGGTCGCGTTAAT
>JAEDMA010000027.1 GCA_016295005.1 Christensenellaceae bacterium | reverse complement strand
ATTTTTGCTTGAATTATAATACACGCATAGAGTTTGTGTTCACAAACTCGGCGCTATCGCGCCCAACGTAACTGCGTTACGCCTACGCTCTTGAAATTCTGTGCAAAAATGCCTGCAAATGCTTTGCGCTTGCGCATTTTTGCTTGAATTTTAATACAAACTTGCTTGCGGGCTACGAGCGCGGTATTTCATCATTTTACTGCATTTTATAAAACGGCAAATAAAAAATGGAGGGCGGAATTGTTCAGATTCGGCGAAAAAGGGGATAGAAAAACCATATCTAATATGAATCCCATAGTGTTGGCGTTCGTCGGCGACGCGGTGTATTCTCTTTTCGTAAGGGAAAAACTTGTGTTCGGTTCGGACTGCAAAACGGGCGAATTGAACAAACTTGCCACAAGTTACGTTAAAGCGACCGCGCAAGCGGAGTTTATAAAAGAGATAATGCCTCTTTTGACGGAAGAAGAACTCGCCGTATTTAAACGCGGAAGAAACGCTAAAAAACCGAGCAAATCCAAAAGCGCGTCAGTAGCGGAATACAATATGTCTACGGGATTCGAAGCGGTTTTGGGGTATCTGTATATGTCGGGCGATTACGAAAGATTAAATATAATTTTAAATAAAGGAAAAGAATAATGAAGGTCGAAGGAAGAAATTCCGTTTACGAATTGCTTAAAACGGATAAAGAAATAGACAAAGTATTAGTACAGAAAGATTTACAGGACGAAGCGAGCAAAAGGCTTATCAACGTAATTCGTTCGCATAAAGTAAAAGTTCAGGTAGTGGATAAACGCGTTATCGAAAAGGAAAGCGAAAGCAAGCACAGCCAAGGATTTATCGCGTTCGTATCCGACTATAAATACTTCGATTTAGAAGATATATTAGACGGTTGCAAAGATAAAGACGGGTTCGTGGTAGTTCTTAACGAGATATTAGACCCGCACAATCTCGGCAGCATAATAAGGGTTTGCGAATGCGCCGGCGTAGACGGTATCGTCATCAGTAAAGATAGAAGCGCGTCGGTGAACGACACCGTTATGAGAATATCCGAAGGGTCGTTAAACCACATAAAGGTCGCGAGAGTAACCAACATAAACAACGCGATAGATAAATTAAAAGATGAAGGATTCTGGGTATACGGCGCGGAAATCGGCGGGGAAAACATTTATAACGCCGACTTAACGGGTAAATTGTGCCTTGTTATCGGCGGCGAAGACAGCGGCGTAAAAAGGCTTACCAAAACCAAATGCGACAAAATCGTTTCGATACCTATGTTCGGAAAAGTAAACTCGCTTAACGCGTCCGTCGCTTGCGGCGTTGCCGTTTACGAAGCCGTAAGACAGAGAACTGTAAAATAATGGATTATAACGAAATTCCCGACGAAGAACTTGTCGAAAGGTATAAACGGGGCGAGAACGAGGCTATAAACGTAATAATATCCCGTTACGACAGATATATTCGTTCCAAAACGAGAAAATACTTTTTCCCCGACGGCGACAAGGAAGATATCGCGCAAACGGCGACCATAGGGTTATTTATCGCGATAACTTCTTATAAAGGAACGGGACCGTTCAAAAATTACGCCATGTGCTGTATAAAAAACAGTATAATAAGCGCGATAAGAAAGTCCAACACCAACGCGAATAAACCGCTTAATAATTACGTTTCCATATTCGCGGGCGACGGCGACGATAAAACGGACATCGTTTCGGACAGAGAAATCGACCCCGAAATAACCTATATAAACAATGAAATCGCCGAAGAACTTAAAGAAAAGATAAAAGAAGCGTTAAGCAAATACGAATACAAAATTTTAGGGTATTATTTGCAGGGGTATTCGTATAAGGAAATAAGCGAAGTGATGGGCAAAACCCCGAAATCGATAGATAACGCGATACAAAGAATAAAAAGAAAAATAAACGACGAGATTGTAAAGAAGGATTAAACCATGTCATATTTAGCGCTTTACAGAAAATACAGACCGGATACGTTCGATAAGCTTATCGGACAAGAACCGGTTGTCAGAACGCTTGTCAATCAGATAGAAAACGACAGATTAGGACACGCTTACCTTTTTACCGGTTCGAGAGGAACGGGAAAAACTTCCGCCGCCAAGATTTTTGCAAAAGCGATAAACTGTAAAAACCCAAAAAACGGTTCGCCCTGCGGAGAGTGCGAATGTTGTAAAGCGCTTTCCGACCCGTCTAATATAGACGTAATCGAGATAGACGCGGCGTCGAATAACGGCGTCAACGAAATAAGAAACCTGCGCGAAAAGGTGCAGTATCCGCCCGTTTCGTGCAGATATAAAGTATATATTATCGACGAAGTTCATATGCTTACGGGCGCGGCGTTCAACGCTTTGCTTAAAACGTTGGAAGAACCGCCCAAACACGCGGTGTTTATTCTCGCTACGACGGAAGCGCATAAAATACCCGCGACCATTTTATCCCGTTGCATGCGGTTCGATTTCAGGCTGATTCCTACCGAAGAAATAGCGTCGCTTATAGGCGGAATATATAAAGAGTTAGGCAAAGAATACGACTACGAAGCCGTTTACGCCATCGCCGCGGCAGGCGAAGGGAGCGTAAGGGACGCGCTTTCCATTGCGGATACCGCTCTTTCTTACGGTAAAGGCAAACTCGTTTACGAAGATGTTATGGAGATTTTAGGATCGTCTAACTTTGAGCTGATAACGGAATTCGTATCCGACGTCATCGTCGGAAATTCCGGCGCGGTTATGCAGACTATAGATAAACTTTCGTCCTTGGGGAAAAGCATAGGCGTATTGATTAAAGACGTTTCGTCCACGATAAGAAATCTGCTGATTATAAAAACCTGCGACGACGCCGCTAAAATTCTTTCATTGCCGCAGAACAAATACGACGAACTGAAGAAAATCGCCGATTTAACAGACTCTGAAAGGCTTATAAGAATGCTCGAAGTGTTCACCGAAACGGAAAACACGGTAAAATATACCACCCACCCGAGAATAATATTCGAAACGGCGGCGATGAAACTTACCAAGCCCGAAACCGACTACAATATAGACGCTCTTTTATCGCGTATGTCGCAGTTAGAAAAGAAGTTGGAAGAAGGGGTTACGGTAAAAATCGCCGAAACGGCTAAATCTGCCGACTCGGTTAACGTCGTTTCCGCTTCTACAGTAAAAGAAGAACCCGTTAAACCCGTAACTACGGTAAGCATAAATAAACCGTCGATTTTTGAAACGAGCGATAACGAGTTAAAGGGGAAATTGCTTTTCGGTCTGAGAGAAGCCGGCAGGGAAATGTTGTGGAACTTGTTCCAGACGGCAGACGTTTCGGCAAAAGGCAATATATTGCACCTGACGGCGCATAATTCGGGCGACGATAAAATACTCGACAACGAAGACAATAAACGGCTGTTTAAGGAAATTCTTAGCGGATACGCCGATTTTACGATAGTGGTAGACGTTGCGGAAGAGAATAAAGGAATAGAAGAAATAGACGACGAAACGGAGAAAATCAAAAAGATTTTCGGCGAAGACATCGTAATTATAAAATAATAGACAGGAGAAATATAGTTTATGGCAGGATACAGAGGCGGTTTCGGCGGCTTTGGCGGCGGAAACCAAATGCAGAATTTAATGAAACAAGCGCAAAAAATGCAGGAAGACATGCAGAAGGCGCAGGCGGAACTCGAAGAAACGGAAGTTATCGGAAGCGCGGGCGGCGGCTTGGTAAAAGTGACCATGACGGCTAAAAAGGTCGTTACGGGTATCAATATCAATCCCGACGCGATAGATACGGAAGATCTTACCATGCTCGAAGATTTAATAATCGCCGCGCTTAACGACGGTTACGAAAAAGCGGATAAAGCGTACAACGAAAAAATGGGCGCGTTTGGGGGTTTAGGTCTTTAACAAATGAAAGTTTATATCGAACCTATCGGCAAACTCATAAACGAATTCTCGAAACTGCCCGGGGTCGGAGCGAAAACGGCTCAGAGATTTGCGTATAAAATCATCAATATGACGGACGCCGAAGCGCAGAATTTCGCAACGGCTGTTTTAGACGTTAAAAAGAAGGTAAAATATTGCAAAATATGCGGCAACTTTTCCGAAGAAGACGAGTGCGATATTTGTAAACGCAGGTCAGCCGAAACCATATGCGTCGTAAAAGAACCGAAAGACGTTATCGCGATAGAAAAACTGAACGAATATAACGGCGTATATCACGTTCTGCACGGCACGATTTCGCCGCTCGACGGCGTAGGCCCCGACGATATAGACGTAAAAGGCTTGTTGAAAAGGATTTCGGGCGGTAACGTAAAAGAAGTGATTCTTGCCACTAATCCCGACGTGGAAGGCGAAGCGACGGCTATGTATATAAGTAATCTTATAAAGCCGCTAGGAATAAAAGTAACGAGAATAGCGCACGGAATACCTATCGGAACCGATCTCGAATATGCCGACGAAGTCAGCCTTGCCCGCGCGTTTATAGACAGAAAAACGCTGTAAAATTCCGTTATTGTCAGCGGCGTTTTTAGCCGTAATAAGAGAAAGTTATCAGGATTCGCAAAGGGATAAAACAAGCGTTTTTAGAAAGTGTAAATCAAAAGAACGCCCGACGATGCCGTCGGGCGTTAATAATATTTATTTTGTTTCATAAAGGTCGTATAATTGTTTTATGCGGTCTTTTATTTTATCTTTTAACGACTTTGGTTCAAGCACTTTTAATCCGTTGCCGTAACTCATTATTTTGCTTACGAGACCTTCGTCGTCGGGTAGATTTGCCCTTGCGACGAAAACGCCGTTTTCTTCCTTTACGTTTTCAACACCTAACCACTCTTCTGTTTCGGAAAGACAGGACTTTTCGACTTGCATGGCAACGGAAATAGTTTCTACGCCCGTAAACCAGGAATCGAAGGGGAGCATTGAATCGGAAACGTCTTGCCGTTCGAAGCGATTAGAAGTAATTTTTGCGGCGGCGATTCTTCCCGTCTTGAAAAATCTGAAATCGTTGCGCAGTTTGCAAAAAGCGTAAACGTACCAAAGCCCTTGTTTGAAAACGAGAACGTGCGGTTCAATCGTTCGTTCGGTAATTTCGCCGTTTCTGTCGTGATAGGTTATATTAAGTTGCAATCTCTCGTCGATGCACTTTCTTATAACGTTAAGTTTGCTTTTATAACCCACGGTATCGCCCCAGGGACCGCCGTCGATAACGAGGTTGCCGCTTTTGATGTCGAATCCGCTGTATTCGTTCTTTCTTACCGCTTTAAGTTTCGTTATTGCGGAAGATAAAACTTTATCCGTCAATCCCGTGTTAAGGGCGGAAAGGGTGCTTATCGTGTGTTCGAATTCCGCTTCGGACATAAACGTTGCGGGGAGTTTATAGGTATCTATTATGGAGAATCCGCCTCCGTTGCCGCGAGTGGTGTAAACGGGTACGCCCGCCGCTTCCATACTCGCTATGTATCTGTGAACGGTTCTTACGTTTATACCATACTTGTCGGCAAGATACGCCGCTTTAACGGTTTTTTTCGAAAGCATATCGAAAAGAATATTCAACATTATCTCGTATTTCATAATTTGTATTTCCTTTGCGTATAAATAGTTGTCCGCGCTTGACGCCGACTATAAATAAAATTATACAATTTATACCAAATTCTGTCAATTACTTTTAAAAAAATGTTTTAATATGACAGATATTGACACAATAGCGAGTTAAAGTGGTATTGTAAAAAGGAGAAACGAAATGATATATACGGCGATAGACAAATTGATACAAGCGTTGTTCGACAAGAAAACAGTAAAAACCGAATGTAAAACCATAATAAATAAAGAGCGTAAAGAAAAAAGCGAATACGTCCCTTGTGAAGAGAAGACTTCGCTTTATGAGTATTTTAAAGATATAGACGGGCTTAGAACGGTCAGAGGTTGTTCCGTTTCGCGCGGTCGGAGAGAATCTTTGAAATCCGAGGGCTTTGGTCGGTCACGGGATTTTTTTCGAGATTCTTTATTAAATTCGCGCGGTTAGAATAAACGGCGTTAATATTTAAGATAAGTGATTCGGGGGTTAAAGAGTCCTGTTCGAGAAGATGAATAAGCCCTTGTTTTTGAAAGTATTTGGCGTTCTCGACCTGATCGCCGCGCGAATTGCCTTTTGGCAGGGGTATCAGCAGTGTCGGTATTTTAAGACTTAACAATTCGAAAACCGTGTTGGAACCCGCTCTCGAAACGCAAACGGAAGCGACAGCGAACGCCTTTTCCATTGCCGAAAGGAATTCCGTCTGGAAATACCCTTTTTTTGAAAGTTCGGGTTTCAATCTGCCTTTACCGCAAACGTGCAAAACGTCGTATTTTTTAAGAAGAACGTCTAAACTTTCTCTTAAAACTTTGTTTATGGCTTCCGCACCCTGACTTCCGCCGGTTATAAGAATTACGGGCTTGCTGCCGTCGAATCCGAATTCTTCGAGCGATTTTTTCCTGTCGGCGTTAAAAACGTCGCGCCGAATGGGGGAACCTACGTATTCGCCGTTTTTAAGCGTTAAAGCGGTATCTTTAAAAGACGTTAAAACTTTTTCGCAATATTTTGCCGTAAATTTGTTTGCAAGTCCTACCGATAAATCGCTTTCGTGCGATATTACCGGTATTTTTTTGTTTTTTGCCGCCAGAACGAGCGGAACGGCAACGTAACCGCCTTTAGAAAATATGACGTCGGGGCGAAGTTTGTCTATAAGTTTTTCGGCTTTTCTTACGCCGCTTAACACCTTAAACGGGATAGAAAGATTTTTTGCCGTAAATTTTCGGGTAAGTTTCGCGCACGGAATATCGTAATAGGGAATACCGTTTTCCGTTACGATTTTTTTTTCGATTCCGTGTTCGCTTCCGACGTAGTAAATGTTATCGAAATCTTTTTTCAAAAAAGGAATAAGGGCGATGTTCGGCGTACAATGACCAGCCGTGCCGCCGCCTGTTAAAATAATGTTTGCCATATAATATATATATGTGTAGGGCGGAACAATATATACAAAACGTATAAATCGCGAAGATAGTAAGGTTTGGTTTTGAAAAACAAATGGCGTTAAAGAGACCTTCTTTTTACTCCTTTCGGGAGTAGCCACGGTTTTAAGTTGGCTTTGTTATTATTACGCGCTTGCCAACGGTAAAGTAAGCGTAGTAGTGCCTATCGATAGAATGAGTATTTTGCTTACGGTATTATTTTCGCTTATCGTGTTTAAAGTAAAATTCTCTTTTAAAGAGTGGTCCGGATTGTTTCTTTTAACCGTCGGTACGGTTTGTATGGCGGTTTTTACTTAATGTAATATATAAAAAAGCGGGCTGTTTTTGCAGCCCGCTTTTTTGTTATAATACGAGTTTATTATTGTTGCGTGTCGTTATTTTCGGTGTTTTCAACGTTTTCCGAAGATTCCGAACTGTCGGTTTTTTCTTCTTCCGCATCGCCGAAGTTCTGAACGTCGCCGTAAACGTAATCGTCTAAGGTTTCGGTATTTTCGGTTGCTTCGGTTTCTTCCTTCGCTTCTTCGGAATTTTCCGTTTCGGTAGCGCCTAAATTGTCTTCCGAATTATCAGCTTGCGCTTTTGTTTCGGTTGATTTCGTTTCCTTTTTCTTATTGTCTGTTTTAGCGTTGTAACGGCTGGTTACTTTGTAATGCGATTTAGCGTCGTTTTTGTTTGCTTTTGCTTTAATGAGTACGCGTTTAACGATGAGCATTATAATTGCGACTACAAGCGCTACGCCGAGAAGAATAGAGGAGAAGGACATCCAGAATACTCCGGGGTCGGTGTTTGCGCAACCGCTGTCATTATTATCGTCGTCGCTGCTGCTGTTGGGGTCGACGGCAACTCTGTATTCGGGTAAAGTATTAAATACCGCGTATACGGTGTCGGAAGTCTTTAACCATATATATTTAGCGTCGTAAGAAACGAGTTTTTCGGAATCGGTTTGTTTATTGTTGAATTCGATTTCGGTTTCGTCGAGTTCTCTGCGATAGAGCGCTTTGTTTTCGGTATCCAAACCGTATAAAACGCTGGACGAATCAACGAACGCCGTTTTCCAGTCGGGTTCGGTAAATCCCGAGGAAGTGGAAACGGAAACGCTGTCGAAGAATACCGCGCCTACGGAAGGTTCGCTTCCGTCACGGGAGCCGTTCCACATTTCGAGTCTTAATTCTTTCGACTGCGAACCCGTTGCGATATAGAAAGTAGCGGTTTTCCAACCGTCGTTATCCATATCGGAAGAGGAAAGGGTTAACGAGAGGTCGTTGTTCGAGAACTTCTTGCCGTTTTCGATATATTTGAAACCGTCGGTATTAACGGTGAAGTCGTCGAGAGTGACGACCGTTTTATTCGCGCCGGTAGTGTCTGCAAGGTAGAGATACGCTTTGGCTTCGCCGGTAACTCTTACTTTAACGGAAATTTTAGCGAAACTGCTTTCCGCGATATTAAGGGATTTGCCCACGTAACCGTAAGAATCGCCGCTTGCGTTATAAATCATAAGAGGTTGAACGTTGCCTACGTAAGAACCTTTGAGCGCGTCCGCGATAATAGATTTAACGGAACCGTAGTTATCGAGATACTTTGTATTGATAAGACCCGCGTAACTTCCGTTGTAACCGGTCGTTCTGTTGTCGATAGCGGTCTTGGTACCGTTTTCGGTGAGATAAACGTGGTCGGATTCTATACCGGTGTAATTCTTCGCCTTAGTGGGGTGGAAAAGAATTTCGCCGGAGTTGGAAGAAGAAACTTCGAACGTGTAAGAATCGGAGTCGGTATCTTCGGAGTAGTCCGTGTTTTCGCCTGCGTAAAGGGAAACGGTCTTATCTGCGGAACCCGAGAATAAATCGTAGAATTTATAGTTTTCCGTTTCGACGTCGGTCGCGTTGCCGTTAGCGTCTTTAACGTACTGGAAGGCTTCGCCCGTAGCGTATTTAAGGTCGCTGATAGTTACCGTACCGGTAGCGTAATTGTCCTTAATTTTGTTAGAAGTAACGTCGGTAGGACCTACGACTACCAAAACGTAGAAATCTCTGTTGTCGCCGTCGGCAAAGTTGTTTTTAATCATTAAAGAACAAGTTTTGTCTTCGCCGCTGGTTTTGAAAGTCAACGCGTTGGTAACGTTGGCAGCGGAACCGTTAACGTCGTAAACGTAAACGGAGATACCGTTTCTGTCGAAATCGGAGAGTTGGTTGTCTATATTAAATGAGAAATAAACGTATCCTTGGGGAGCAACGCTGAACGCCGCGTTTTCGATTTTAATCGAGTAACTTGCGTTTTTAAGGGTTGCGACGCCGGTAGTTTCGTCGAAAGAGGAGTGGTTACCGAAATAGGTTTCGCTCGTTTCGCCTACGGAAGTTTTGGTATAGTAGCCGCTCATCGTAAACCCGTAGGTATTGAAATAACCTGCGGGAGCATTGACGGTCATATCGTAGAGATAGTACTGATTGACCGCAAGAGTTCTGACGTCGTTATAAATTTTTTCTTCGCCGTTGTAGTCAACGGTGTCGGTTTTAGCGGTTTTGCCTGCGGTAGCCGCTTCGAATTCTTCGGCGTTTTTATACTGAGTGAACACAACGTCGTCAAAATAAGCGGTACCTTCGCACCAGTCTGCGGTGTTGTTCGTGCCGTTGCCGAAGCCGAGACCTAAAGAAACCTTAATCGTGCAAGCGTAATTTTCGTCCGCTTTAACGTAGATTTCGTATTTTGTCCATTCTTCCGCGATGATGCCGTAAACGGAGTAGACGCTCTGGGTTTTGGAATTAACCGTATTGACAAGGCGGATGTTCGCGCCGATTTTGTTTTCTTTGTTGAAAGCGTTTTCGACGTCGATGTTTTTGGTTTTAACCCACGCGGAAATTTTACCGTACTGACCTTTTTCCAGAGTAATCGTGTTGGAAGAAGTGGTCGCCTGCGCGGAACCTATGTTCGCCCAGGTATTGTTGTAGTTGTTGATCATTAAAACTTTCGTTCCTTCCACGGTGTCGGAATCGGCGGGGTGAACGGAAGGGGTAGCCCAAAGACCGGCTTTGTCGTCCGTACCGACGAGTTCTTGTTTTTTCTCGTCGTTGGTAGTGCCTTCGAATGTGTACGCTCTGTTTACGTAAGTTTTAAAATCGCTGTCGGTGTATAAAGTATTGATAAGTTCTTTCCAGCCTTCCGCGGAAACGTCTACCACGCCGGAGTTGACGGTGGAAGAAGTAGCGGAGTTATCGGACGAAACGCTCGACCAGCCCGTGATGGAATATCTCTTGGGGAAGTCGTCGAGAGCGAGAGAATAAACGCCGTATTCGAAAGAACCGTTCGCGAGTTTGGCGTCGTCTGTTTCCGTCTTGGTAGTATAGGAATTATACTTGGTGGACGAATCGTCGTTCGAGCAAGCGACGCAGAAGAACGCCGCTACCGACAAAACGAGTGCCAAAGCGATAGTTAAAATCGATTTGAGTTTGTTTTTCGTGATAGTTTTTCTCATTATGATTCACCTGTTGAAAAATTATAGTGTAGTTTGCCGTTTACAAAGTAAAACACAACTGTAAACGGATATATTATACAATATTTTTTTTTGAAAATCAACCGTAAAATGTAATTATTCCGCAATTATTGCGAGAAATATTAAAATCTTTTAAAAAGAAAGTAAAAAGAATCGTAAAATTGCTAAAACTATACTTGATATGGACGTAAAAAAACTATTTTTCGAAAACGAAGGGCAGGCAAAAACATTTTATTCGGTGATAACGGGAATCATCGCGGGAACGGTAAACGGATTGTTCGGAGGAGGCGGCGGAATGATAGTCGTTCCGATGCTTATGATTTTTTTAAAAAAAGAAGCGAAAACCGCCCACGCAACGGCGATACTCATAATACTTCCGCTGTCGATAGTCAGCGCGATATTTTACGCTCTTTTCGGAAACCTTGACGTAAGCGTCGCACTTCCGACGACGATAGGCGTTGCTGTCGGCGGAGCGATAGGGGCGTTTTTACTATCAAAACTGTCGTCGAAATACGTCGTGATAATCTTCGCCGCGGTAATGGTTGCCGCCGGCGTGAAAATGCTGTTTTTTTAAGGAGGGAAAAGCATGGAATTTTTGTGGTACGCGCTTGCAGGCGTTTCGGGCGGATTGTTAGGCGGAATGGGTATGGGCGGCGGAACGGTGCTTATACCGATACTGAGTTTGTTTTTCAATCTCGGGCAGCACACCGTTCAGGCGGTAAACCTTATAAGTTTTATTCCCATGGCGGTTATCGCGCTTATAATACACGTTAAAAACGGACTCGTGGACTTTAAAGGGGTTTTGCCGATAATAATCACGGGGGTGATATTCTGTATAATAGGTTGTTTCGTCGCAAGAAACATCAACGGCAGCGTTTTAAGAAGAATTTTCGGCGGATTTCTGATACTGTTGTCGGCAATACAAGTAATAACTTACTTTAAACACAATAAAAAGGGAAAGGATAAATAACGTGTTTGTGCGTATTGCACAAAGGAATATTCGTTTTTCGAAAGCGGATAAAGGGTCGGCAAAACATATAGCCGAACAAAATTTTACGAGCAAAGATAAAAATTATAAATATAAGTTAAAAAATATAAAAACGATAAAAAGTTAGGGAGCAAGTTGCACAAAAATAAAAAAACGTCTGTACAAACACGATATCTTGTGTTAAAATAGAGAAAAAATCATAATACACAAAATAGGAAAGACTACATGGAAAAGATTGCTATCATAGATTTAGGGTCCAACACCGCGAGATTGCTTCTGGTAAACATAAGTGACGCAGGTCATTTTCAGATAGTGGACCAGTTGAAAGAAGCGCCGAGACTCGGCGAAGACATGGAAAAGGACGGGTTTTTAAAACCCGCGAGAATACAGGAAACGATAAGAGTTCTGAAAATGTTCAGAAAACTCTGCGACGCCAACGGGGTGGAAAAAACCATAGCGGTAGCCACCGCTGCGGTTCGCCGCGCGAGGAATCAGAGAAGTTTTCTTGACGAAGTTTCCGCGACCTGCGGAATAAAACTGAAAGTTTTAAGCGCCGACGAAGAAGCGATGTACGTATATCGCGGCGTAATAAACACTATGGATATTCCGAAAGGGTTAATACTCGAAATCGGCGGCGGAAGCACGAAAATAGTATATTATAACAGAAGAAACCTGTTAAATCACGAAACGCTTCCGTTCGGCGCGATAACTCTTACCGAACTTTTCGGCGCGGACCAGAATAAACCGGAAGAGCAAGCGGAAAAAATCGAAAGTTTCGTAACCGAACAATTAAAGAAAATCGAATGGTTAAAAGACGTCGACCCCGAAGTTCAACTTATCGGCGTAGGCGGGTCGTTCAGAAATCTTTGCAGAATGACGAAGATTATGAAAAAATATCCTTTGCGCACCATACATAACTACGTTGTGTCGGGAACCGACTTTAACCACGTATACAACCTGCTCAAAACGTTAGACCTTGACAGAAAAAAGAAAATCAAAGGCTTGTCGAGCGGCAGGGCGGACATACTTCCGAGCGCGTTGTCGGCGATTTCTGCTTTCAAAAAGTATATGAATCTCGACAATATGGTAATAAGTTCGAGCGGGCTTCGTACGGGAATTTTGTTTAACTACACCGTACCTACGACCATCGATAAGCCCCTTTCCGACGTGCTGACTTATAGTCTTACCGCAATAAACGACTTTTACGGTTGCGATCCCGTTCATACGGAAAGAAAGGTAAACCTTTCGGTACAACTGTTCAAACAACTTCGCGTACTGCATAAATTCCCCAGACAATATCTCAAAATATTGAAAGTCGCGGCGTATCTGCACGACACGGGAAGAAAAGTAGGGTACTATAACTACGAAAAACATAGCGGGTATATAGTCCTTAATTCCAACATCTACGGAATGAGCCACAGAGATATAGTTATGGCTTCGTTCGTTGCGGCGAATACTTCTATAGAAGAAATCAACGCTTTCGACTGGGCGAGATATCACGATTTACTCACCGACGAAGACGCCGACGCAGTAAGGAAAATGGGTATAATGCTACGTCTCGCCGACAGTTTCGACAGAAGTTTGTCGGGCGCGGTCAGCGGAATCGTCTGCGACATATTAGGCGATTCGGTAATTATGAAAACGGAACTCACCGGAGACGCGACTCTCGAACTAAACGACGCGAACAAAATCGGTTCCGACTTCAGAAAAATCTTTAAGAAGAATCTTGAAATACTGTAATTGACATAAAGAATAAACTTGCGCTGTGTTATTCACGGCGTTTGTTTTAAACGGAGAAGATATGGCAAGGGAGAAATTGTCGATAAATTTCGACGGCTCGTATACCGAAATATATAAACTCGGCTGCGGCTTGGTTTTAAGAGAACCTACCGTTGTGGCGGTAAGCACCGAAAACGCGAAAGACATACAAGCGTTCGGTGAAGACGCGAAAAAACTTATAGGAAAGACGGCTGAAAAAACGAAAATCGTGTTTCCGGTGTTCGAATGCGAAATCGTCAACGAAAAGGTGGCGACGGAACTGCTGCGCTATTTTTTAAGAAAAGTTGAAGTAAACGGTAAAATGAACGCGGTTACCGCGCTTTTTTCGGTGCCGTGCGGAGTCAGCCGCGAGTCTCTCAATAAATACGAAAGGGTAGCGAAAAACGCGGGGATAGACAAGGTTCATTTTGCGTACGCGCCCCTTCTTGCGGTAATCGGTCAGCAGATACCCGTCAACGACTATAATCCGTATTTTGTGGTAGATATTTGCAGCGGAACGACGAATTTTGCCGCCCTTACGCTGGACGGTATAATCAAAGGTTTTTCGCTAAACATCGGCGCGAACAAAATTTCCACCGATATAATAGACTACGTTGCCGAAGTATACGGCTTGCAGATAGGCATTCCTACCGCCGAAAGATTGAAAAAAGAAATCGGCAGTCTTTGCGACGACGACGGTCTTGCTCTCGCCGTATCGGGGAGAGAAACAAAAACGGGATTACCCAAAACGCTTACGTTAAAGGCGTTCGAACTCGTGGATCCCATAAAAAAATACTTTGAAAAATTAGTAGAATACTCTATGTCGTTGATAGTAAAGCTTCCTCCGGAAGTTTCTTCGGAAATAAGAAAGAGCGGTATTTATATCTCGGGGGAAGATACTACTATATACGGACTTAAAGATTACGTAACCGACCGCACTAAAATAAAAACCAACATAGCCGAAAACGCCGATACGGTAAAAGCGCTCGGCGGCGGAACCATTCTCGGTAATTCCGAACTGCTTAAAAAAATTTCCATTAAATACGACTAAAACGTAGGTAAAGTTCGTTCGAAAAGAGAAAGAAAAAAATAAACCGCAGAAAAAACACAAAAAAATAATTATAAAAACGACAAATTTTCGCTTGTTTTGACTTAAAAAATCAATAACGGGCGATTTTTTTTTGATACTATAATCAAAAGGAGAAAAATCGTGGCGAAAAATATCGTTATAACGTCAGGTAAAGGCGGAGTGGGAAAGACAACGGTTACGGCGAATCTCGGACTTGCGCTCGCAAACTACGGCGAAAGAGTATTGCTTATGGATATAGATTTCGGTCTTAACAATCTGGACGTCGTGATGGGTCTT
>JAEDMA010000001.1 GCA_016295005.1 Christensenellaceae bacterium | reverse complement strand
CAGTTTTCCTTGAAAATGCGCTTCGCGCGCTTTCAGATAAAACTTTCGATATTATAATATAAGCATAGAAGTGTTCAGGGAACACTTCGGGGCTAATCGCCCCACGCAAATTTTTATTCTAAAAATTTGCACGCTCTCTTGAAATACTGCGAAGTTCCAAACCCTTGCAAGCAAGTTTGTAACTTCTTGTATTATCCTTTAACCGAACTTAAAAAAAGGTGGTTTTGCGTTTATAAACCGTTTCCGACGAAAAAATTCGGGATATCGGCTATTTTTTTATTTTTTTGCTTGCATTTTATTTTGTTTGGTTTTAAACTTAATAAGTAACTATAAAACTCAGAGTACCGAATAATAAAAGGAGATAATATGTGGGACGTTATTTTAGACGCTTTAAAAGATAGTTTAATAGTAATACCTTTCGTGTTTCTTATCTACTTTTTAATGGAACTCTTAGAAGGGCTTAAAAGCAAAAACAAAATAGAAAAAGCGCTGTCGGGGAAATTTGCTCCGCTGGTTGCGGGGGCGACGGGAATAATTCCCGAATGCGGCTTTTCGGTAATGTGCGCAAAATTATACGACGGCGGACTTATTACCGCAGGAACGCTCGTTGCGGCGTTTCTTTCCACCAGCGACGAAGGGTTGGTCGTGCTTATTTCGAGCGGCGTAAGCGTGTGGGAAATTTTAACGCTTGTCGGGGTAAAGTTCGCCTACGCGGCGATAATAGGGTTTATCGTGAACGCGGCGAAAAAAAATCTCAACGTCACGCACGTTTGTCCCGAAGAAAATAAGTGCGAAGAATGCGGCGAACAAGCCGAAAGGCTTATCGACAGGCTGCTGTTTCACCCGTTAAAACACACTCTCGTGACGTTTATTTACATTTTCGCGGTAAATCTTTTGTTTGGAATAATCTTTTACTTTTTCGGCGAAAACATAAAAACTTTTTTGCAGGGAAGCGTTTATTTTCAGCCGCTCGCGGCAAGTTTAATCGGGCTTATACCTAACTGCGGCTCGTCGATAGTCATAACCGAAGCGTACACTTCGGGGGTGTTGAGTTTTGCGGGGCTCGTTTCGGGTCTTTCGGCAAATTCGGGCGTAGGAATTTTAATGATATTCCGCGATAAAAAAACGCGTAAAAAAGGTCTTGCGATTCTTGCGATAACCGTCGTTTCGTCAATCGTTTTGGGTTATATACTGCTGCTTTGCGGTATTTTCGCATAACTTATTGTAATTTTCGCTCTTTTAGTGTAAAATGGCGGTAAAGGAATAAAAAATGAACGAATTAAAAGCATTTATAAAGTATATCAAAGAAAGAACGGGTATAAAATTATCTTTGTACACCGAAAACGGCAGATTTTTAACGGGGGAAACCAAAAGCCCCGAAATCATATCCGTCAATATGCCTCACGGGACGGAATCTGTGAAAATCGACGCGGAAAACAACGCAACTTATTTTACCGTTTCGCATAAAGAAAAAAATTATATAGGCAAAATCAACGGCTGCGGCGATGCTGAAAAAAATTACGCTCTTTTAATAAGCGATCTTGCAGGTAGTTTCCTGATCAAAGAACCGGATATTTCGTTTGCGGATTTTTGCAGGGCGATAGTGTTCGGCGAAATAAATTATTCCCGAATGAAAAAATACGCCGAAAAGCACGTTCTGCCCGAAAAACCCTGCGTTGCAATGGTTATAAACGCGGAAAACGGCAAAGCGGAAGACGTTATGGCGTTTTTGCAGAACTATCAGCCGACGGGAAAAGATTTCGCCGTTAAAGTAAAAGCCGATCGCTGCGTTTTCGTTAAATACACGGACGACGTTTTCGCCGAATACCGCTCGGTAAGCGAATACGCCGAGATTTTGAGGCTTTCCCTTTTCGAAGAAACGGGTATAAAAACCAAAATTTATTTGGGCGGCGTGGTGAAAACGGTGTTCGACGTAAGCGTATCCTTTTTGCAGGCGACTTCGGCTTGTCGGTCGGACGAATCGCTTTGTTCTTCGGGCGACGTACATTCTTTCAAAGATTACGTTTTCGTTAAAATACTCGAAGATTTGCCCAAGCACAAACTCAACGAATATTTAGACGTTTTAATGGACGAAGGGGCGAGAGAAGTTTTCGCCGACGAAGAAATGGTGGTTACCGCCGAAGAATTTTTGGGTAACAGCCTTAACATAAGCGAAACCTCGAGAAAACTGTACCTTCACAGAAACACTCTTATGTACAGATTAGACAAAATCGAAAGGCTGACGGGATTAAACGTACGTAAGTTTTCCGACGCGGTGACGTTCAGACTTATAGCGATACTCTCCAAAATGGTGAAATAATTATGAGAAAAGATTTAACTTCTGCCGAAATAAAAGAAATCAGCAGAAAAAAAGACAAAAAAACGCTTATAGTTATAATCTGCGTTCTGCTCGTCGTATGCTCGTTTTTCGGCGGGTTCGCCGCGGGATATTTTGCCGACAACAACTTAACCAACAGTCTTAACTGGGTAACCTCTATGATAGACAAAAATTATTGCTACTACGACGAGGAAACGGGAACGTACAAAAACTTTACCGACGAAGATTACGCCGACGCGATAGTTAAAACCCTTCTCGATAAATATTCCGATTATTATACCGAACAGGAATTTACCGACGTCGTTTACACGAGTTTAGGCAATAACTACGGGACGGGCATATATTTTTACATCTATTCCGAAGATTTATCGATTTTCGCCGTGTCGGGTAACTCTCCCGCAGAAAAAGCGGGTATGGAAAAGGGCGACGTTATAGTCGCGGGATTAAACGAAAGCGGCGAAAGAATAAACTTTACAGATAGAGAAGAATTGTTCGCATATATAAATAAATTTAAAGAAAAAGAAAAATTTTCGCTGACGGTTACAAGAAAGGGCGTAGAAATGAGTTTCTTTGTTCAAAAGGAAGTTTACGTCGAAAGTTACGTTTATTATAAAGACAGCGAAAAAACCTACGCGTTCCGCGCGGACGACGGTAGTGACCCCGAACCCGTCGAACTTATCGGCGGTATGGCGGAACTTCCCTCAGACACCGCATTCATTCGTTTAGACGAATTTTCGGGCGGCGCCGCCGAGCAATTCGCTTACGCTATGGATTATATGAAAGAAAGGGGAAAAACCAAACTTATTCTCGATTTAAGAAGTAACGGCGGCGGGCAGATGGATATTCTGACGAAAATCGCTTCTTATTTAGTTTACAGCGAAAACGAAAAACGCCCGGTAATAGCCGTTTCTAAGAACAAACGCAACGTTAAAACTTATTTTACCGCTTCGGGCGATAACTTTAACAGAAATATAAAAAAAATCGTCGTGTTAGCCGACGGAAACACGGCTTCGGCTTCTGAATGCCTTATCGGCGCTATGGCGTACTATAAAAAGGCGTTCACTCTCGATAATCTGGTAATCACCGAACACGACGGCAAATATACCACCTACGGTAAGGGCATAATGCAGACCACTTACAGAAATTTCGTTACGGGCGAAGGCATTAAACTTACCACCGATTACATTTTCCAACCCGACGAAACCACTACCATTCACGGTGTAGGGTTTATCGCAACGGAAGGGAACGGGGTTATAAACGAGTCTCTTTCCGTTCCGAGAGCGCTCGAAATACTCGCTCAACCGTAAAAATATTTGTTTAAAGTATAAACGATGTCCTTATCCGCGACGTTCGCGATAGGATTTAAACCGACGCTTTCCCCTGCGTATGCCGCAGGGGATTTTTTATCGCTTAAAAAGTCTTTTATTATCGGGGCGATTTTATCGGGCGTTATATCTTTCAGCACCTTTTTTATGTCGAAAGAATCTTTAACGAAAAGGTCTAATAACCCTTTATATTTTTCGCCCGCGCCGTTCGTTAAAAAATTGATTAAAAGTTGTAATATTTCCATATTTTTCCGCTAACATTATATTATATGAGTTTCATACAATAAAATTGAAAACAATATAAAAAGGAGATTAAAATGGAAGATTTCAACGAATACATAAAAAACGGCGGCGACGGCGGTTTCGATAACGGCAAAATCGACGAAAATACCGATTTATTTAAACTTGTAAACTCGCTCGCAACCAGATTCGACGGAAAATCTTCGGGAGAATTGCTTTCTGCAATTTATCGCGAAGCGGAAAAAGGTAAAAGAAACGGCACTCTTTCTAACGCCGAAATAGACAACTTCGGGCAGATGATCGCTCCTTTTTTAGACGATAAAAAGAAAAAAATTCTCGATAAAGTCATAGACCAACTTAAAAAGATTTAATACTTGGAAATTTTCTGTACGGCGGAAATAAAACTTTTAATTTCGCCCGCGCTGTTCTGAACCGATAAACTCGCTCTGACGAGGCCTTCTTTTTCGGTATGTAAAAATTTGTGCATAAGCGGCGCGCAATGAAGCCCCGACCGCACGGCAACGTCGTATTCGTCGTTTAATACGTCGGCGACTTCCGCGCTCGGCATGTTTCTTATCGCGAAAGAAACTATCCCCGCGCGGTTAGGCTCGGAATAGCAAATAACCTTTTCGATTTCCGATAACCCGGTTATAACCTTTTCCGTGGCGGAAAAAAGAGCGTCGCCGAAGTTTACAACGTTCTTCGCCGCGTAGTCTATTCCCTCCTTTAGCGCCGCTATCGCGGGGAGATTGAGCGTTCCGCTTTCCAGCCTTTCGGGGTAACTTAAAGGCTGATTTAAATTAAAAGATTCCGTTCCTGTTCCGCCCGTGAACACGGGGGTGATTTCGGTATCGTCGTCGATGAGAAGTAATCCCGACCCCATAACGCCGTAAAGACCTTTGTGACCCGCAAGCGCGAGAGCGGAAATTTTTTGTCGTTTAAGATTTACGGGTATATGCCCGCCCGCCTGCGCGCCGTCTACTATAAATTTAATTCCGTGTTTTTCGGCGATGTTTCCTATTCCCGTAACGTCGGTTTCTTCGCCCGTAACGTTCGATACGGCGTTTAAAACTATAAGAGTAGTGTTTTCTTTTATTTTTTCTTCTATCGCCGCGGCAAGCGGTTTGTCTTTTTCGGGCGCGACCGCGTCGAAAGTTATAAGCCCTATGTTTTGTAAACGGGTTAAGGGGCGAAGAACGGAATTGTGTTCGTAAACGGTGGTTATAACGTGGCAACCGCGCGTTACGCTTCCCAAAATGGCGATATTAAGCGCTTCGGTGCAGTTTTTGGTGAAAATAACTCTGTCGGGCGAACAACCGAAAGTTTCCGCCGCTTTTTCTCTTGCGGCGGAAACTATTTTAGCGCCGGTAATCGCCAGACGGTGACCGCTTCTTCCGGGGTTTGCCGAAAGATATTTGGCTACGGTTTCCAAAGATTCGTAAACCGCGCGCGGTTTGAAACCGCCCGTGGCGGCGTTGTCGAGATAAATCATAAATGCTCCTTTCCGTAACAAAAGCGACGGCTAAATAAATAATATATATCAGTAGAAGTTAAAATCGATTGCGGTTTTAACTTTATCGTTTTTAATATGAGGAATCGGAAACGGTTCTTCCATATAGATATATATAGTTTGTACGGTAAATTTATGCAAAGGAGAAATACAATGGGATACGTGGTTATAGCGTTTCGGTCGAGAGAACACTCGGTAAAATTTTCGGCGATTTTAACGGAAAGGGGAATTCCTAATAATCTCGTGAACACACCGAAAGAAGCGGGCGTGGGTTGCGGATTGTCCGTTAAGGTATCGGAAAACAACTATTATTTCGCCGTCCGCCTTTTAAGAAAAGTTAATTTTTCTTCGTTCGCGGGGGCGTTTAAGGTAAAAGAATACGGCGGCAGAAAGTCGGTTCGACTCATATAAATTTTTGCCTTGGCAAAAAACGCTTGTAAAAGGCGGCGGTCTTGTGTTAAAATATTATTCAGTATGAATAAAACCAAAGCAAAAAGGGTAGTAGAAATACTATCCGAAGTATTTTCGGACAAGCCCGCTCTTAAATTCGAAACGCCTTATCAACTGCTTGTAGCGGTAATATTGTCGGCGCAATGCACCGACGAACGGGTAAATAAAGTAACGGAAAAACTTTTCGCGCTATACGGCGAACCCGAAAAAATGCTTACGCTGAAAGCGGAAGAGTTGGAAAAATACATTTTTTCCTGCGGACTTTATAAAACCAAAGCGGAACATATTTTAAGCGCGACGAAAGACATAGAGGAAAAATTCGGCGGCAATGTACCCGATAACTTAGCCGATTTGCAAACCCTTTCGGGGGTGGGCAGAAAAACCGCCAACGTAGTGTATTCGGTGGCGTTTAAGGGCGACGCTATCGCGGTAGATACGCACGTTTTCAGGGTTTCGTACAGAATCGGACTTGCTTCGGGCGAAAACGTACTTAAAACGGAAAAAGAACTTATGGAACTTATCGACAAAAAAGACTGGTCGAAAGCCCACCATTACCTGATATATTTAGGAAGAAGTTTTTGCAGCGCAAAAAAACCCGATTGCGAGAACTGTCCTATAAAAGAATTGTGCGAAAAAAGGATTAAAAGAAAGTAAATGTTTATAGACAGAGCCATTATCAGTATAAAAGCAGGGGACGGCGGAAACGGCATAACTTCCTTTATACACTATAAAGGAAAAGTAAGCGGCGGTCCGGACGGCGGCGACGGCGGAAAGGGCGGCGACGTTATATTTGTTGCCGACAGCAGTTTGACTAACCTTGCCGATTATTATTATAAAACCAAATACGTGGCAGAAAGAGGCGCGAACGGCGAACCGAAAAATTGCTTCGGCAAAGCGGGAAAGGACGTAGTGTTGAAAGTTCCGCTCGGCACCGTTATAAAAGATAAAGAAACGGGCAGCGTTATAGCCGATATGTTCGAAGACGGACAGAAAAAAGTGGTTTTAACGGGCGGCGACGGCGGAAAAGGAAACGCGAGATTCACAAACGCAAGAAGGCACGCCCCCCATTTTTCGCAGACGGGCGAAAAAACGGAAACGAAAAGGGTAATTTTAGAACTTAAAACCATTGCGGACGTAGGTCTTGTAGGCTTCCCGAACGTCGGTAAATCCACGTTGCTGGGGAAACTTACGAAAGCGCGTCCGAAGATTGCCGATTATCACTTTACCACCTTATCGCCTAATCTCGGCGTGTGCGAAATGTACGATAAAACGTTCACCGTGGCTGATATCCCGGGGCTTATAGAAGGCGCTTCCGAAGGATTAGGACTCGGCACGGAATTTTTAAGGCATATCGAAAGGACGAGAATGCTTATACACGTCGTTGATATGTCGGGAATAGAAGGAAGAGATCCTTACGCCGATTACGTAGCCATTAACGAAGAACTTAAAAAGTACGATAAAAAGGTCGCTAAGTTAAAACAGATTATCGTCGCCAACAAATGCGATATAGAAGGCGCGGCAGAAAACCTTAAAGCGTTCAAAGAAAAGGTCGGGAAAAACAAAAAAATCGTTCCCATCTCCGCGATAGACGGAAAAGGCGTAGATAAATTAAAAGAAGAAATAATAAAGGTATTAGAAAAATTACCGCCGGTAAAACCGCTCGAATACGAAGAGTTTACTTACAAAAAACCCGAAAAACTCGAATACGAGATATTAAAAGAAGGGGAAACCTTCGTAGTGGTAGGCTCTCTCGTAGAAGTACTGAAAAGGAACGTCGTTATGGACGATATGAACTCTCTCGCGTACTTGCAGAAAGTGCTTAAAGACCGCGGAATTATAGATAAATTGCGCAAAATGGGCGCAACGGAAAAATCCACCGTAATAATCGGCGGAGAAGAATTTGAATTCGTAGATTAAAATCAAGGAGAAATTATGTTGACAAGCAAGCAGAGAGCGACTCTTCGCTCCATGGCGCAGACGATAGAACCCGTAACGCAGGTAGGAAAGTTCGGGATAAACGAAAATCTTATTGAATCGCTCGATTCGGCGATAGAAAAAAGAGAACTTATAAAGGTGACCGTTCTGGAAAATTCGGGGTTGGACGCGAAAGAAGCGGGATTTATTATCGCCGAAAAACTTAACGCCGAATTCGTTTGCGCGACGGGCAGGAAACTCGTTTTATACAGAAGAAGTTCTTCGGAAAAGGTAGAACATATCGAGTTTTAAGAAACGGACTTTTCTTTTTCCGAATACCCGAAAAAGAAAGTTACAAGCGAAAACAGACACAAAACTCCGCCGAAAATTATGTAATAAAGTTTCAGCGGAAGAATAAAACTTAATCCGAGAAAAGTTAAGCCGAGTAGCAAATACTTTACGGCTTTCTTTTTTTTCATCGTTTCTTTAAAAGAAGCCTTTCTCTTTTCGGGAAAAGTTAAAAAGGGCGGCGAAAGTTTAACGTCCGATTTTTCTATCAAAAAAATCAGGTCGTTTTCCGATTTTAATATTATTTTACCGTTGAATCTTTCTGCGAATTCGTCCGCGCCGCTTTCTTTGAAACGGTAATACAGGGCGGCTTTTTCGTCTTTCCTTAAAAGATTGAAAATTTTTACCGTTTTCGCTTTGTCAAGGGGCGAGTAACCCGCTTCGATAAAAACCAGAACGTTTTTTTCGGGGATAAAATAACCCCCGCGCGAAAGTTTTACCGACGGGTAATCCTTTTTTAACGCCGAAAGAAAGACCTTTTCTTTTTCTTCGTCTTTCGCGAATGTGACCGAATCTAAAAGAGCTGCCTTTTCCCTTTTTTCCTTTTCCTTTTTAACTCGTTTTTTCTCGAAAAAAACTATAACGCGGTTGCCGAGAATTCCGAAAAAGAACGCCGCCCATAAAGCGACGAGAAGAGAATACGGACGTTTTACGAAATAGTTTGCGACGGCGAAGGTTATTATAAAAGAAACGAACGCCAAAAAGACGGTGTCGGTAAAAATTTTGGTCAAAGATATTTTCATAATTTTCTGCTCCGCGGTAATTATTGCCTTTTTCGTGAGTTTTTAAACGAAAAAACCGTTGAATTTCCGACGGAAATTTGTTACAATGTAAATATGAAAAGGATAGCGATTTTCGGCGGTACGTTTAACCCCGTACACAGGGAACACGTAAGCTTATGCAAAAAGGCGATAGAAGAATTAAATCTCGATAAACTCATCGTAGTGCCGACTTTTATGCCGCCGCATAAACATATCGTGCCGGCGCCGCCCGAGGACAGGCTGAATATGCTTAAAATCGCTTTTTCCGGCGCGGAAAATATAGAAATAAGCGACTACGAAATAAAAAACGGCGGTAAAAGTTATACTTACCTTACCGTAGAAAAATTCAGAGAAATTTATCCCGACGTCGAACTGTATTTTTTAGTCGGCGGAGATATGTTGACCGACTTTAAAACGTGGAGATACCCCGAAAGAATATTAAAATCGGTAAAACTCGCCGTGTTTTCCCGAGAGGATTTTTTCGCCGATTTCGACGGCGAACATAAATTTTTTAAGGAACGCTTCGGTACCGATTTTATAACCTTTAAGTACCGCGGAAACAGCGTTTCTTCCACGGAAATCCGTATAAAATGCGCGCTCGGGTTAGACTCAAGGAATCTTCTTCCCGACGGCGTTTACGATTATATAATGAAAAACGGCGTGTATAAAGGGGATAAATACACCGATTTTATAAAAAAAGTTTTACCCGAAAAGCGGCTTATACATACCGCGGGGGTGTACGTAGCGGCAATGAAAAAAGCCAAAGAGTTATCCCTTTCCGAAGACAAAATCGCCGCGGCGACCCTTCTTCACGACTGCGCGAAGTATATGAATCCGTCGGATTTTCCCGAATTTTCTTTGCCCGATAACGTGCCGCCGCCCGTAGTACACCAGTATTTAGGGGCGTACGTCGCGGAAACCGTTTTAGACGTAAAAAATGCCGAAGTCTTGGACGCGATACGCTATCACACGTCGGGCAGGGCGGATATGACCACGCTCGGAAAACTCGTTTTCGTAGCCGATATGGTAGAAAGCGGAAGGCATTACGAAGGGGTAGAAGAACTCAAAAAACTATACGAAGGGGATTTCGAAACCTGTTTTAAGGAGTGTCTTAAAGAAGAAGTCGCCCATCTGTTGAAAAAAGGGCAATATATATACGAAAAAACGCTGGAAGCGTACGATTATTATATAAAAAGGAAGTAAGAAAATGGAATCGAAAGAATTTGCCGAAATGATATGCGGCGTACTTAAAGATCACAAAGGAGAAGACGTGGTAATGATAGACGTAAAAGAAAAATCTTCCGTAGCCGACTATTTCGTAGTGGCAAGCGGAAGATCTATGACGCATACGCGTTCGCTTATCGATCACGTCGAAGAAGAAACGGAAAAACTCGGCGTATCTCCTACGAGAAGGGAAGGAGTAAGAGAAGGCAGATGGGCGGTGCTCGATTACGGCGACGTTATAGTACACGTTTTCAACGACGAAACGCGTTTATTCTACCATCTGGAAAAACTTTGGGGCGACGATAAAAACGTAACCAAACTTTAAAGTTTTTAAGACGACCTTCTGACGTAGATACGGTCTATCTCGTTGGGGTTTATTTCTATGCTCCGTTCGGGGCGTGGGATTTTTCTTTTATAAACGCGGCGTTTTGCGGTCTGCGAAGGTTTAATCGCGGGCTGTATCGGTTCGGCGGATTTTTTAGCGGGGGTTTCGGCAGACTTAAACCGAGCAACTATGTCTTTAACGGAAAAGAACACCGTTTTTACGCCGACGACCGCTATAAAACAGGCGGCAAAAAGAAGAATTGTTAAACCTAATCCCGGAAGAAATGTAGATAAAAGATTATTCATATACGCATAATAACGCGGGAAAAAGGATAAAAAGTGAAAATATTTGCGTTATTTAAACTAATTTTGTAATAATCCGCTTTACAAACGATAAAAATGGGTATAAAATATAAACGATTCTTTGGGGCGGGGTGAAATTCCCCATCGGCAGTAAAGTCTGCGAACCCTTTCGGGGGTTGATACGGTGATTCCGTAACCGACGGTTAAAGTCCGGATGAGAAAAGAATTTTTTTAATGTGTTTGCGCCCCTTTGAATCGAAGGGGTTTTATTATGCAAAAAATGTCCGTAACCAAACGAATCGCTCTGTCGGGAGTAACGGTGGCGCTATCGTACGCGCTTACATTTATAGAAATACCGCTTTTTACCGACTTTTTCAAACTTGATTTTTCATTCGCGGTAATAATGATAGCGGCGTTTATGTTAGGTCCGCTCTGTGCGGAAGCGATTATTTTGTGCGTGGAATGCCTTTGCCTTATAAAGAGCTCGTCTATGGGCGCGGGGGAACTGTGTAACTTCGTTTTAGCCAACGTGTTTATATTGTGCCCGTCGATTTTGTATAAATACAAAAAAGGATTAAAGTGGGTAATAATATCTCTCGCAATATTTTCTTTGTCGGCGGTTCTTTTAAGTTTGCCGCTGAACCGTTTCGTGATATTCCCCGTATATAAAAGTCTGGGATTTTTCCCTATGACTGTAAAAGAGTTGTTTCACGACACGTTTTGGTATATAATATTTTTTAACTTGATAAAGTATTTCGGAAACGCGATAATATGCGTGTTGCTTTATAAAAGGGTCAGGTGGCTTGTAGATAAAGTGTAACCGCCGTAAACTTCCGAAGAAATAGGATATATATGGAAATAATAACCGAAAGCGAAAAAGAAACGATAAACGCGGCGAAAGAGTACGCAAAAACCCTTAAAACGGGGGACGTTGTACTTCTTAAAGGAGATCTCGGCGCGGGGAAAACGGAATTCGTCAAAGGGGTGGCGGAATACTTCGGGTTTACGGGCGTAACCAGCCCTACCTACGCTTACCTTAACGTGTACGGCGACTATATATATCATTACGATTGTTACAGGCTTTCTTCGGGTGAAGACGCCGAAGCGTTAGGGCTTACCGACTACTTCGGCAAAGACGATATATGTTTAATCGAATGGCCGGAAAATATCGAAAGCGTTCTGCCCGAAAACGCGAAAACCGTCGTGATAGAAAAGGTCGATAACGATAAAAGGAAAATTATTTTATGAACTATCTCGCAATAGATACGAGCGGCGATAATCTTACGATAATCGCGAGAAAAGGAGATAAAACGGAGATAGTGTTCGAACCCGACTGCGGCGTTCGGCACTCGGTAAGTTTAATGCCGAAAACGGAAGAAACGTTAGAAAAAATCGGCGCAAAACTTTCCGATTTCGACTTTTTCGCATGTGTCGTCGGGGCAGGCTCGTTTACGGGAATAAGAATAGGGATTTCCACCGTTAAAGGACTGTGTTTTGCGGCGAATAAGCCATGCCTTCCCGTAACTTCTTTCGATACGATAGCGTATAATAGGCAAGGCAAAGTAATGGCGTTAATAGACGCTTTACACGGAGCGTATTACGTTTGCGGATACGAAAACGGCAAAATCGTTTTTCCGCCCGAGTTTATCGGCAAAGACGAACTTTTATCGCTTAAAGAAGAATATACTTTTTTGTCGGGTAAAAAAATCGACGGCGTAGAAACGGAAGTCGTTTCGATCGTAGACGGCTTTATAAAAGCGATAGAAAACAAAAAAAACGAAATAACTTTCGACGCGGAAAAACTCGTTCCGCTATATATCAGAAAAAGTCAGGCGGAAGAAGGCAGATGACGATAAAACCGCTGACGGAAGCGTTCGCCGAAAAAATCGCCGAAGTAAACGAAAAATATTTCCCCGACGGGTGGAACTTAAACGTTCTGAAAGAATCTTTTAACAGCGGAAGGTTTTTCGTTTTCGGCGCGTTTAACGAAAAAGAAGAATTCGTCGCCTATATAAGTTACTCGGTAGCGGCGGATTCCGCCGATATAGAAGACGTTTTCGTAATCCCCGATGAAAGAGGTAAGAAAATATCTTCTTCGCTTGCGGAATACGCGTTAATAGACTTGAAAGGGAAAGGGGTAAGGGAAGTTTTTCTCGAAGTCAGAGAGAAAAATCCGGTCGCCAGAAGTCTTTACGAAAAATTCGGTTTTAATATAGTTTCCGTAAGGAAAAAGTATTATAATGACGGCGAGAACGCCGTAATATACAAAAAGGAGTTATAGTACGAATAACGACGCTCTTTTTACCAATGAAAAACCGTTGCTGTTTCTGCACGGCTATTTATCGTGTAAAGAGAGTTTTTCTTTACAGATTCCGTTTTTTTCCGAATATTTCGATACGTACGCATTCGACTTAAAAGGTTTCGGCGAAAATAAGGGTATGGATTATCCTTATTCCCTTTCCGATTACGTAAACGAAGTCAGAGAGTATATGTATAAAAGGGGAATAGTAAAACCGCACGTTATCGCCCATTCTTTCGGCGGAAGAATAGCGTTAAAGGCGGCGGCGGAAAACGGCGGCGTTTTCGATAAACTGGTGCTTACAGGCTCTGCGGGGTTAAAACCCGAACGTGGTTTTAAGTATAAGGTAAAAACCAAAACGTTTAAGATTTTATCGCGGTTTTTGCCTAAAAGCGCGCTTAAAGGGTTTTATTCCAAAGATTATCTCTCTTTAAGTCCCGTAATGAAAGAAAGTTTTTGCAAAATAGTGAACGAACATTTAGACGGCGTTTTGCCGTACGTAAAAAACCGAACGCTTATAGTGTTCGGCGAAAACGACAAAGAAACGCCCCTTTATATGGCGGAAAGGCTGCATAAAGGGATAGAAAACAGCGAACTTGTCGTAATAAAAAACGCGGCGCATTTTTGTTTTATAGATAAGCCGCTGAAATTTAACGGGGAGGTGAAGGAGTTTTTGCTCCGAAAGTAAATGTTTCCTGTAGGGCTTGAAAATTTTTCTTCTTTATTTACGACGGAATACGTCTGGGTAAGCGTGGCGGCGTCTTTATGTAACGGCTTGCTGCTTTACTTTGCGTCGTTAAAATTCTTTCTCGTAATGCAGCAATGCGATTACCGCAACGGCAGATTTTTCAAATGGTTGAAGCACCGTCAGACGCCCTATTTAAGCAGACTTATGCTTTTAAGCCTTTTAGGACTATTGTTTTTCTGCGTGCTTAATATGTGCTTCGCGCCCGTTTTCGGTTACTTTTTCAACGAAAACGGAAACGAAGCGGTTTCCTACGTGGGACTGTTTTCATATATGTTGTTTACGCTTATATACGTAAATACGGAAAGCAGCGTAAACGCGAAAGTGCCGTTGCGCAAAACCAAAAGGCTCGTTCGGCTCGCCATTGTCTTTATCTTGCTCACTGCGTTTATCACCTGGGGTTTGGCTCTTTTGCTTAATTATCTGGCATACGTTATAGGAGATAAAGTAATAGGAATTTTAAGATTTGCGCCCGTCTGCATAATGCCCGTTTTAACCCCTTATATACTTTTTCTTTCGAATTGTATAAATAAACCGTTCGAATCGATAGTAAAATATTATTATATAAACAAAGCCAAACAAAAACTCGATTCTTCCGACGTTTTAAGAATCGGTATTACCGGAAGCTACGGTAAAACCACCGTCAAAGAGATATTAAAAACCCTTCTTTCGGTAAAATACAGAATTCTATCCACTCCGGCTTCTTATAACACCCCTTACGGAATCGCGCTGACGGTTAAAAATCTCGACGACACGCACGACGTGTTTATCGCCGAAATGGGGGCGAGAACCAAAGGGGACGTAAAAGAACTCGTAAACATCGTAAAACCGACTTTCGGCGTGCTTACGGGGGTTAATAACCAGCATCTCGAAACGTTCGGCAGTATAGAAAACACCAAAAACACCAAGTACGAATTATTCGAAGGACTTCCCGAAAACGGAAAGGGTTTTTTTACCGCAGATAACGATTTTTCCGTCGAACTTTATAAACGTTTCGGCGGCGAAAAATATCTTTGCGGATTGAATGGCGAGGAAGATCTCGTCACCGTGTCGGATATGGTAACGAGCAGTAAAGGAACGTCGTTCACTCTCAACATTAAAGGGGAAGAGCCTCTTAACTGCGTAACTTCACTTTTAGGAAAGCACAGTATATCGAATATCTGCCTTGCCGTCGGCGTGGCGTATAAGGCGGGGCTAACTCCCGAAGAGATATATACGGGATTAAATAGGGTAACTTCCGTAGGCCACAGACTGGAACTCGTACCCAACAACAAAAACGTAGTTATTATAGACGACAGTTACAACGCCAGCGTAGACGGCACGAAAGCCGCAATGGAAGTGTTAGACGTGTTCGACGGCAGAAAGATAGTCGTCACTCCGGGACTTGTGGAACTCGGTAAAGAAGAAAACGTGGCGAACTTCAACTTCGGCAAAGAACTTGCCCGCCACGCGGATATAGTAATAGTTATAGGCAACCATAACGGCGAAATAATCGTAAACGGACTTATCGACGGCGGTATGGATAAAAAGAACATAAGGTTTGCCAAGAATCTTAAAAAGGGCAACGAAACGCTTAACGAACTCTTAAAAGAAGGGGACGTCGTGCTGTTCGAAAACGATTTACCCGATAACTACAACTAAAATTAAAGATAAATAAAGAGAAACACCAAAGCGGAAAATTTTTGCGGAGGTGTTTTTTTATGAAAAACGTAGTGGTATTTTTCGGCGGCAAATCGGTGGAACACGATATATCGGTAATCACCGGCGTGCTGACCTGCAATATTTTAAAAGACGAGTTTACCGTTTATCCCGTGTACGTCGATAAGAAAAACGGGTTTTACACGGGCGAAATATTGTTCGATATAGACGAGTACGTAAAACTCGACTATAAAAAACTTAAAAGGGTAACGTTTTTAAACGATAACGGTCTTTACGAGATAAGAAAGAACAAAATAAAACGCATTGCCGATATATATTGCGCGGTAAATTGTTCGCACGGGGGAAACGGAGAAAGCGGCGCTCTTTCGGGCGTTATGGAACATACCGAAATACCTTTCGCTTCGCCGTCGGTGTTGCCGTCCGCCGTCAGTATGGATAAAGAAATAACCAAGATCGCGCTTAAAGGTATGGGAATAAAAACGCTCCCTTACGTCGCGACGGAAAATCTTTACGATTTAGAAAAGAAAACGGCAAGGCTCGGATACCCTATGATAGTTAAACCCGCATGTTCCGGGTCGAGTATAGGAATTGCTAAGGCGAACGATAAAGAAGAACTTATCCTCGCCGTGCTGGACGCGTTAAAGTACGGAAAACGCGCCGTTATCGAAAAATGTTTGCAAGACTTCGTGGAAATTAACTGCGCGGCTTATAAAAACGGAAAGGGGACGATAATCGTTTCCGAATGTGAAAGACCTTTCGGAAAAGACGAAGTGCTTACTTTCGGCGACAAATACGAAAAGGGAAGGAGAGAATTTCCGGCGGATATTCCCGAAGAGATTGCCGTAAAAATAAAAGAAACAACGGCGAAAGTTTACGCCGCGTTAAAATTTAAAGGGATAATCAGAATAGATTATTTGGTAAAGGGGGAAGCCGTTTATTTAAACGAAATAAATTCCGTCCCGGGGTCGCTTTCGTATTACCTTTTCGTAAACGCCCCCAAAGAATACCTTGCGGCGCTTAAAGAAGTTATGGATTACACCGTAAAAGAATATAATTGTTCCACTACGTATATAAAAGATTTTTCTACGTCTTTATTAAAAATTACCGGCGCTAAAGGTTACAAAAAATCGTAAACGGGAGCCGGAATGTTTTTCTCTCTGCCGCTTTTTATGATTGTCGATATAATCGGTGAGTTCGACAAATCGTAAAATTCGTTTCGTCGACGCCACGGTTTCGGCGTCGTAATTGCAAAAAAATCCCCCTTGCCTTTTTGGCAAGGGGGAAAATTTATTTTTAACTAACCTATGATACCTTTGATACCTTCTATAAAATTTTTAACCGCAAGGAAGAAAAGAATGAACGCTCCCGTCCACTGTGCGTATTTTCCTAAAAGAGCGCCCAAGAACTTGCCGATAAAGAGCGCCGCCGTAACCAGGGTGAACGTTACCGCACCGATAATACCCGCGGCGACGAATACGGAAAATTCGAGTTCAACGGCGAAAGTAACGCCCACCGCCAACGCGTCGATACTGGTCGCCACCGCTTGCAGGGTGATTATGCCAAAAGTAAAGTTTCCTGCTGTTTTTTCTTCCGTTTCTTCTTTTCTCGCTTCTTTTACGTTGTCGATGACGATTTTAGCCGCCAGAGCGAAGAAAATCGCCGCCGTAACGTACTTTGCCGCCGACGAAATGTATTCGGCAAACAAACTGCCTATGTAATAACCTATAATCGGCATCAGAATCTGAAAGATTGCGAAAGCGACGGGCATTGCCCACTCTTTTTTTCTGTTAAGAGTATCTTTATATGTGGCGCAATTCGCAATCGTAATCGCGAACGCGTCCATTGAAAGAGCAACGCCTATCAAAACAACTTCCCAAACGCTCATAGTTACACCTTCTTTTTAAGCGGATAAAACGAATTATACAAAACTATATTGATTTTGTCAAAGAAAAATGTTATTATTTCGATATGATAAAAATTTCCGAGGAATGGGATAAAATTTTAGAAGACGAGTTTTCGTCCGAAAGTTATAAGTCTCTCAGAGAATTTTTAAAAACCGAATATTTTTCGAGAACGATATATCCCGATATGCACGATATTTTCAACAGTATGAAAGTAACGCCCTTTTCCGAAATAAAAGCGGTAATTTTAGGGCAGGATCCTTACCACGAAAAGGGGCAGGCGATGGGGCTTTCTTTTTCCGTGCCTAAGGGAATTGAAAAACCGCCGTCGCTCGTAAATATTTATAAAGAAATATCGTCGGAAACGGGCGTTCCGCCAAGAACCGACGGCGACCTTACCGGTTGGGCAAAACAAGGGGTTCTGCTTCTCAATACGGTACTGACCGTCAGAGAACATCAGGCGAATTCGCATAAAGGCAAAGGCTGGGAACGGTTTACCGACGGAATAATAAAGAAAATATCCGATTATAAAAGCGGAGTGGTGTTTTTGCTGTGGGGAGGAAATGCAAGAAGCAAAAAATCGCTTATCGACGGAAGCAAACACCTTATTTTAGAAAGCGCGCACCCGTCGCCGCTTTCGGCGTATAACGGTTTTTTCGGGAACGGACATTTTATAAAAACAAACGAATACCTTATGAAACAAGGTAAAGCGCCTATAGACTGGAATAAGTAAAACGCCTATAGACCGGAATAAGTAAAACGCTTTTTCCCTTCGCCGTAAAAACACGGCGAAACGGTACTGTGTTACAGAGAAAAAACGCAAAATAACGAATCCGACAAAATATATGGTAAATCGACAATCGAAATCGCCTTTACGGGCGATTTTTTTTATCATAAACGAAAAGCGGCGTTCATATATACATAATAAACGGACAAAGAAAAGGAGAAAAATAAATGAACGAGAAACTTCAGTATGCAAAAATGCTCGATATACCGGTAACGTCGACGGTTACCTATAAGCCGCCGAAAAAAAGACTGTTTAAAAGACGGAAAAAAGACGAAGACGTGAAAAAACAGTTGCTCGATAAAATCAACGGCGAAGCCGCAGAACCGCAGATAACGGAAGAAACGGCTGTTACCGAAAATTCCGAACTCGCCGAAAACGTTCTGCCTGAAAAAAGCGAAACGGAAAACGCCTGTGAAGAAGCGACTTCTATGGTAAGAATCGCCGAAAAAAAAGCGAAAAAAAGTAGCAGGTTCGGAATAATCGGCGTTCAGTTGTGCGTAATCGGGGCGTTGGTACTCGGAATATTCTTAACCGACGCGTTTATGGCGGATAGCGGCATAAACACTTTTATCAAAGGGGTGTTCGGCGGCGAAAAAACCACGGTTAAAAATTACGACGACTTTAAGCCGGTGCTTTCGAGCGGAACGGTTAACGTAAACGAAGGCGTAATCACGATAAGCGGTAAAAACAGTATATACGCCCCCTGCGACGGAACGGTTGCGGCGATAAGTAAAGACGAGAACGGAACGTATACGGTAGAAGTAAAGCACAGCGATAACTTCAAAACCTTGCTTATGGGACTCGATATGATATACGTGGAAGACGGGCAGACGGTGTTCGGAAACATACCTTTGGGGTACGTAAACGGCGGAAACGCGAAACTTTGCTTTTTCGACGGCGACGGCAGAATGCTTAACGACTTCTCGGTAGACGGCAACGCCGTTATATGGGCGGTATAAACGTAAAAATACACCCCCTGTTTTTTCTGTTCGGAGTATATTACGCCGCCACGGGGCGAATATTTCTGTTCGCCATATATACGATTTGCGCGGTAGGGCACGAGCTTGCTCACTCTGTAACGGCGCAAAAATTAGGGTATAAACTTAACGAAATCACGCTGATGCCTTTCGGCGCGGTGGCGTCGGGGGATATAGACGGATTAAAACTGAAAGACCAGACTGCGGTCGCGCTTGCGGGACCGCTGTTTAATCTTGCCGTAGGAACAGCGTGCGTCGCGGCGTGGTGGATTTTCCCCGATTTATACGCTTTTACGGATATGATAGCGGAAGCCAACCTTTCTATGGCGGCGATAAACTTTATACCCGTGTTTCCGCTTGACGGCGGAAGGGTATTGCAGTCTTTCGTGTCGGCAAGACGCGGACGGGAAAAATCGCTTAAAATCTGTAAAATAATAGGAGTGGCGTTTTCCGCGCTGCTCGTGGCGGCGTTCGTTTTAACCTGTTTTAACCAAATGAATCTCTCTATACTGTTTTTTGCGGCGTTCGTGTTTTTCGGGGCGATTTCCTGTAAAAAGGAAAACAGGTATATAAAAGTGTTTTCGGGGGAAACCGAAAGAAGCCTGACGAAAGGGGCGGCGGTAAAACATTTTGCCGTGGACGGAAAAATTCCCGTAAAAAAACTGTTCTTTTTGTTAGACGGCGACGGGTTTAACGTTATAGACGTGTATAAACTCGTGAAAAGACTTTCTCAGTTCGATATAGAAAAAATAACCGAACGGGCGGATATATATTCGCCGCTTAATAAATATATCGGCGAAACTACCGAAAAAACGCAGGAAAAAGATAAGACCGCTGCCGTATCTGCCGAAAAGGTATAAATATAATAATTATATAATGTTTAAAATAATCGTTTTTTTAAGCCGAAGAGCGGATAAAAATCGCCCGTAGGGAGTAAATGAACGATTTTTTTATGTAAAAAGGGGCAAAATACGGGCAAATGCAAAAAAACGGGCAAAAAAACGTAAAAATCGTTAAAAAACCTTGACATAGTAAAATATAAATGATAAAATAACAGAGCATCTCGGAACGGGGTGTTAATTTTTTGATATTCGGAAGGTACTGATATGGCAGCGAAAGGAGCAAGAAACAAGATCACTTTGGCTTGTACGGAATGTAAACAAAGAAATTACGATACATTTAAAAATAAGAAGAACGACGCTGAAAGAATAGAACTCAATAAATATTGCAAATTCTGCAAAAAGCACACCGTTCATAAAGAAGCGAAATAAGTCGCGGCGGATAAGGTCCGCAATTATTTTATAGGGGTATTATTATGAGTAAAATGCTCGAAAAGGATAGTTTGGCAAACGTAGAAGCGCCCAAGAAAGAAAAAAAGAAAGCCAACAAAAAGCCTAACATATTCGTTAGATTCGGAAGGAAGATTAAAGACGTTTTCTCCGAACTTAAAAAAGTAAGCTGGCCGGGTTTTCCCAAGGTGGTAAAGCAGACGGGCGTCGTAATCGTCGTGGTTTTAGCGTTTCTCGTCGTGATTTCGGCTTTTGACTTTGCTCTTCTCGAGCTTTTGCAACTGATAGTGAAATAAGGTTAATTCGGGTGGGCAAATGGCAGTCGAAGAAGCGAGATGGTACGTAATTCACACGTATTCGGGTTACGAAGCGATGGTGAAGGACAGCCTTGAAAAACTTATAGAAAATAACAATTTGAAGGAAAACATCTTCGAGATACAGATTCCCACGGAAGAAACTCTCGAAGAAAAGGCTAACGGCAAAAAGAAGGTCGTCACCCGCAAGAAATTCCCTTGTTACGTTTTCCTTAAAATGATATACAGCAACGACATCTGGTATCTCGTAACCAACACGAGAGGCGTTACGGGGTTCGTAGGTCCGCAGGGCAGACCGCTTCCTTTAACGGAAGAAGAAGTTGCGAGAATGTTACTCGAAAAAGTTTCCGTTGTCGGATTTAACGTAGGCGACGTGGTACAGATTATATCGGGGCCGTTGGAATCGTTTACGGGCGAACTTTTGTCGGTTAACGACGGCGCGCAGAAAGCGAGAGCGAAAGTTACCATGTTCGGCAGAACGACGGAAGTAGAAGTAGAGTACGTTCAGATAAAGAAGATAAACGGCGCGGAAAACACGCAGGAAGAAACGGAAAACAACTAAAATCGAAAAGAAACGGCTAAAAACCGTTTTTGATAGTGGGAGTCGCGTTAAATTCACACACTGGCGCGACGATATCACCACCATTTGGAGGAAACAATTATGGCAAAGAAGGTTACAGCGATCGTAAAATTGCAATTACCCGCAGGTAAGGCAACACCCGGTCCGCCCGTAGGTTCTACTTTAGGTCCTCACGGTATCAACATTCCGGGATTCACGAAAGAATTCAACGCGAAAACTCAGGATAAAGAAGGATTGATAATCCCTGTCGTTATGACGATTTATCAGGACCGTTCTTTCACCTTTATTCTTAAAACGCCCCCGGCTCCCGTTCTTATCAAAAAGGCGTGCGGTCTGGAAAGAGCAAGCGGCGTTCCCAACAAACAGAAAGTAGGGAAGATAACCAAGGCTCAGGTAGAAGAAATCGCTAAGTTGAAGATGCCCGACCTTAACGCAAATACTTTGGAAAGCGCTATGAGCATGATTGCCGGCACTGCAAGAAGTATGGGTATCGAAGTAGTAGACTAAGGAACGTAAGTGGGAGGGAATATTCCCGAATGTACCACAGGAGGTAATTTAAATGAAACACGGAAAAAAATATATTGATAGCGCAAAAACTATTGAAACCGCTAAATTATACGAAGCAGACGAAGCAATCGGATTAGTACTCGACACCGCGAAAGCGAAATTCGACGAAACGGTAGAACTCCACGTTCGTTTGGGCGTTGACCCCAAACAGGCAGACCAACAGGTCAGAGGAGTTATCGTTCTTCCTAACGGAACGGGTAAAAACGTAAGAGTATTGGTTCTCGCTAAAGGCGAAAAAGCCGATCAGGCTAAAGAAGCCGGCGCGGACTTCGTAGGCGCGGAAGATATGATTCAGAAAATCCAGACCGAAAACTGGTTCGATTACGACGTAATCATCACCACTCCCGATATGATGGGTCTGGTTGGTCGTATCGGTAAAGTTTTAGGTCCTAAAGGCTTAATGCCTAACCCGAAATCCGGCACCGTTACTATGGACGTCGTTAAAGCGATTAAAGACACCAAAGCAGGTAAAGTCGAATACAGGTTGGATAAAAACGCTATTATTCACTGCCCGTTAGGCAAAAAGAGCTTCGGCAAAGAAAAGATTAAGGAAAACTATGACGCTTTGATGGACGCAATCGTTAAAGCGAAACCGGCATCCGCAAAAGGTCTTTATTTAAGAAGCGTTGCCGTTGCAAGCACAATGGGTCCCGGCGTTAAAATTAACGCTAAATTTTAATTGACATCTCTTTTAACAGGTGATACAATAATAAAGTAAAAATCAAACAGCCCTAGACAGCAGGTGTGTAATTTACGAAAAGTAAAACCTGCCGAGGCGGAACTAATCAGCGCTTTACGCGCCCTTATTCCGTGTCGGGGTAAGGGCTTTTTATTTACTAATACAGGAGGTAAATCATGTCGGCAAATTTTGAAGCAAAAAAACAAGTCGTAGAAGAAATCAAGCAAAAGATTCAAAATTCCAAGTCGGTGGTTCTCGTTAAGTATGAAGCCTTAACCGTCAGCGAAGACACAGAACTTCGCAGAGAACTCCGTAAAAACGACGTTGACTACAAAGTATTGAAAAACACTTTGGTACGCCGCGCGTTCAACGATTTGGGAATCACCGATTTCGACAACGACCTTAACGGTCCGACGTCCGTTGCTTTCGGTAACGACGAAGTCGGCGCAAGTAAAGTAATTGTCGCTGCAAGCAAAAAGTATGAAAACAAAATAGTCGTAAAGAGCGGTTATATCGACAACGTATACGTTGACTGTAACGGCGTAAAAAAATACGCGGCTATTCCTTCGCAAGAAGAACTTTACTCAATGCTCGCAGGTACGCTTTCCAACTTTACGAGAGGTCTTGCGGTTGCTATTAAAGCAGTTGCAGACAAAAAAGCCGAAGCGCAGGCTTAATCGGGCGCTAAAAATTATTTATTAAAATTAAGGAGAAAACTAAAATGGCAGATATTGCAAAAATGATTGAAGAAATCAAAGGTATGACCGTTGTTGAACTCAACGATTTAGTAAAAGCTATCGAAGAAGAATTCGGCGTAAGCGCGGCAGCTCCCGTAGCTGTAGCGGCAGCAGCAACCGCAGCGGCTCCCGCAGAAGAAGAAAAGACCGAATTCAAAGTTTCCATCAAAGAAATCGGCGACAAGAAAATCGACGTTATCAAAGCGGTCAGAGAATTCACCACTTTGGGTCTTGGCGAAGCGAAAGCGCTCGTCGAAGCGAAAGGCGTTATCAAAGAAAACGCTACCAAAGAAGAAGCGGACAAGATTATTGCTCGTTTCAAAGAAGTCGGCGCTACCGTCGTTGCGGAATAATTACGAATTATTTGCAAAACAAAACGCTCTCCGAAAGGGGAGCGTTTTTTATATGATTAGTGAATTATATGATTAATGAATTATGCTATTTAGTGCAACGGATAGGGAATAATAAATTATACCGCTAGCGGCAACGGAAGAAATAAAAAACATATATAAACCTCCGAAGTAATAGTTTCGGCACAAAATAAAACCCCCGTTTTTATACGAGGGTAAAATATTTTTTAACTCAAATCATTTGCATCAATCCGGAAAGAAGCAAAGCGATGAAATAAAGAATTAAAACGGATATTCCGAGAGCGGCTAAGCCGATAACGATTTTCAATAAAATCTTATCCGTTTCTTTCATAAAAATAATCGAAAGAATAGCGCAGAATGCGCCTACCGCGCCGCCTATTGCTCCGCCCGTTATGGGGAATATCCGGCATAAAGTTACGGAATTGCCCCAGATTAACGGGAGCAAGAAAGGCAGTAAAGCCAGAACGATTTCGTACCAACTCATAGGTTTGGTAAGGGCTACCGTTTCGTTTTCTGCGATAAGTTTGGCTCCGAAAACTATGTTGCCCTTTACCGTAACGGTTTTTCCGTACTGCGTGCGGAATTGAGTTCTGTTTATTTTTTCGGGTTGCTCGTCGTTTACGAAAAGTTATTTTTTACCCGACCAAAGACTTTCTTCATAGGTAATTGTTCCGAGAGTGACGCTGTTTACGGTTGTTTTCATTTTCTTCTCCTGTGCGTTCGGGTTATAAAAAACGCCGGACGTTAAAAGCGCGGCGCTTCGTAAAAATATTTTAGCATATTAAGCGATATAAGTAAACGATAACGCGCTAAAAGAATATTTACCGTTAAAAACAATAATTAAAACCATATAAAATGCAATCTTTTATTGACAAAACGGCTTTTCGATAGTAAAATAGTAAGGAGAGAAAAAGGGAAATCTTTTTTTGGAGAATAATATGAAACGTTTAATCAAGGTATTTGCTAATTTAACGGTAGCCGTTCTCGCGTGCATGGCGTGTTTTTGCCTTACCGCTTGCGAAGATTTAAGAACTGTCGAAATTACGTTCGAAGTTTATAACACCGCGGAAAACGTAGTGGAAGAAAAAACGCTTTCCGTTACCATGTATCGTCATCTCGCGCCCGAAACGGTAGACGCGATTACCGGATACGCTAAAAACGGTTATTACGAAGGCGCCGTTATTTATCAGAATACTTCTTACTCCAGCCAACTTATGTTAGGCTCCATAGTAAGCAAAGAAGGCAAACTTACTTTTAACGAAGTAAAACCGGAAATCAAAGGCGAGTTTAAGCGCGGCGGCACGGTAGGGTCTGACCTGACCAACGTAAAGGGCGCCGTAGGTTTGTGGAGAACTTGGACGGTAAACGAAGGCGGCTATAAAACCAACGGTTCTACCGCAACCGGCAGAGCGGAATGGTTTATGCCCACGTCTTCCATATCGTCTTATAACGGTGAATTCTGCGTTTTCGCTAAAATCGATTTAGACGACGAGACTAATTCCGACACATTTACCGAAATAACTACGTACGCAGGCGGCTCCAACCGCACTTCTTACACCGTTTACTATACCGGCGAATACGACGAAACGAAGGTAAACGAAAACTTCGGTTTAACCGGCCATATCGTAAAAACTTCCGATTACGAAGAACCCGAAGATTTGTTCACGGCGGAGGGCAACCAGTACGTGGAATACAACAAAAAGACCATAAACGTTCCTACTTACGAAAAAGCCAACGTAACCAACTTCGGCGTAGTCGTAAAGAGCGTAAAAGTTAAATAAGGTAAAAGAAAACTTTTTGCCTGACGAAAAAAGCGAAACCGCTTGCGGTGTTCCGCAGATATTAACGGTTTTGAGAGCCGCTTTACAGGCGGAGGTCGGGACGATATAATACAGAATATAAATCTCGGTGTGAAATTAAATAAAAAACAAAAATCCTTGTAGATTTCTACGAGGATTTTTTTATGTTGGTTATTTTTTCGCCGCTAAGCTCGGCGGTGATATAGGTTACTTTGAACCTGTCGTCGCTTATTTTGTAAATAAGCCCGATTTCTTCGGGGCTTCTGAATCTTGGCGGCGGCATAACCCCGATAAAATTTCCTAAAAAACCTTTTAGTTTATCGGCGTGTTCTTTTAAGGCGTCGGAAAGAAAAAAAGAGTAATCGCCGCCCGCGGCGAGTTCTTCTGCAAACGCGAACGGAATAAGGTGGGGCGGGAGAGATAATCTGTCGAACTTTTCCGAACACGTTACCGAAACGGACTTTTCGATGAAACAATCACCTTTTAACGCCCACTCGCAAACGATTTTGTGTTTCGCCATATCTTTAAGTTTTTCTTCCGTTTTAATTCCGTACGAAACGTCGTAATCGGCAATTTCCTTAAAAAATAACTTTTTAATTTTATTCGAAACGCGGTAAATTATAAGTATTCTTTTTCCGCAGAAAATATCTAACAAAAGGAGATTTTCGTTATCCGAATAAGCCCTTTTTATTTTACAGGTTTCAATCGGCAAATTAAGCGTTTCGGCATAAAAATCGTTAGCGGTTTCGACGGAAACCTTGTTGCCGTTGTCGCAAAAAACGGTAACGGAACAATCGCCGAATTTTTCCTGGGCGTAAATTTTGAACCGATTTTTTTCTGTTACGTCGTTTACGGTTATAAGATAACCGCCTTTTAGGTCTGTAACGCAAAGTCGCGGGTCGGTCTTAACGAAAACGTCTTTATCGATGACGAAAAAGATGCCTCCTATCCCCGTCAGCGGGCAGATTTCCGCAAGCGTCTTTTTAGAAATATCGAGTTCGCAACCGATAACGTCGCCGTCGATAATACCCAGAAGTTTGTCGTTCAGTTTTACTCCGGCGGGCGTTGCGGAAGAAAAATAAAAGTACATATTAAAAAATATGAATAAAACCTTTATGTTATGTCAATAAACAAACAAACGACCAAAGGGAGAGTAATTATGAATAAAATATACGGATTTAAAGAAAACCGAATAAAAGATTTCGGCGAATATCTTAAAAGAACGGAAAACACGAAGAGTTTAACGAAAATTTTTTCGGATTATTCGGCGACTTCCGGAATGAGTAAGGGTACGGTCAGAAATATGTACTACGCGCTTGCCCGGGCTTGTAAAAAAGACCGGGACCTTAAAAAAACGTACTGGGGAGAAAAAGAAATAAAAGTAAATAAATCGGAGTTCTTTTCTCCCGAAAAGGAAAGAGAACTCGTAAAAAAGGTAATGTTCGGTAAAATGAACGGTAAATCTATACGCAAATCCGTTTACGAACTTGCAGATGGTAACGAAAAACTTGCGTTAAGGTATCAGAACAAATTCAGAAACGTGGCGAAAGAAAAGCCGAGCCTTATCGACGAAGTATCCGAAGAGATAGAAAAAGAAACGGGCGATAAATACGATTATCGTAAAACCGTAGGCGAGTTTGCATACAAAAAACTGGAAAGAGAGATAGACGCTCTCGTAGACAGAATTTCGGCAGACGTAAAAAAGGAAAACGAAGAATTAAAGCTGAAAGTTGCGGCGCTTACGGAAGAGAACTTAAAACTTTATAACGCGCTGTCTAAAAGCAGTCTTATAATAAAGCAGACGGACTATTTCGGCGGAAACGGACCCTTGGCGGTCAACTGACGAGAGGAGCGGCGCCAAATCGCCCCGCGAATTTGGCGTTAAGTCAACCGTCCGAAGGAAATCGGGCGCGGAAACAAAAGATCTACAATCGCCGTTCTGTAATGAATATTCGCTTGTGTTTTTATTCAAGAAGTGGTATAATAAAACCAATTTTTAACGGACGCTTTTCGTAAAAGCGAGAAGTTCTGAAATAAAAACACGGAGGCGAATAGTGGACCTATTTAAAAAATGTTCGGAATCGGACGTTGTAAAACAAGCGAAAGAGAAAGGAATATACCCTTATTTCCATAAATTAGAAACAAAGCAAGGCCCCGAAGTCGTTATGGAAGGCAAAAAAATCATAATGATAGGGTCGAACAACTATTTAGGACTTACTTCTAATCAGGAAGTAATCGAAGCGGGCGTGAAAGCGTTGGAAAAGTACGGTTCGGGTTGTTCGGGGTCGAGATTTCTAAACGGAACGCTCGATATTCACGTAGAACTCGAAAAGGAACTCGCCGAATTTTTGCATAAAGAAGACGCGGTGACCTTCTCGACGGGTTTTCAGTCTAACCTTGGGATAATTTCCGCAATAGCGGGCAGAACGGACTATATTCTTTGCGATAAAGAAAACCACGCAAGCATATACGACGGGTGCAGGCTTTCGTTTGCGAGAATGTTAAGATACGAACACTCGGATATGGAAGACCTTGAAAGGCAACTTAAAACCGTACCCGAAACGGCGGGGATACTTATCGTTACCGACGGCGTGTTTTCGATGGGCGGCGACGTGTGCAAACTGCCCGAGATAGTGAAACTCGCAAAAAAATACGGCGCGAGAGTAATGGTAGACGACGCTCACGGACTTGGCGTGCTCGGAAAACACGGCAGGGGAACCGCCGAACACTTCGGATTAGAAGACGAAGTAGACATATATATGGGAACGTTCAGTAAATCGCTTGCAAGTATCGGCGGCTATATGGCGGCAAAGAAAGAAGTATGCGAATACGTCCGCCACGTTTCACGTCCGTTCATTTTCTGCGCAAGCATAACGCCCGCAAGCGTCGCCTGCGCAAGAAAGGCTCTCGAAATACTTAAAAGAGAACCCGAACGAGTCGCAAGACTTCGCGAAATATCCGATTATATGCGCCAAAATCTTAGAAGTCGCGGCGTGGAAATAATGGAAAACAAAGAAGGCACGCCTATAATACCGATTTATACGTACGGCAACGTGAGAACCTTTACCGCCTGCAAACTGCTTTTCGACGACGGCGTATACGTAAACTCTACCGTGTCGCCCGCGGTGCCGGTCGGTAAAAGTTTGTTAAGAACAAGTTACATGGCGACTCATACGGAAGAAGAAATGGACATAGCGGCGGACAAAATAAAAGCCGTTTTAGATAAGGTAAGAGACATCGCCGACTAAAATAAAGGGCAAAATTTAAATATTAACAAAGAACGATAATTATTCACGCAAACGTATGTTTTGCGTGAAATTTTTTTCAAAAACCGCATTTTTTGGCGTGTAAAACGTTTGACAACGGGATATAATGTTACTATAATACAATTGCAACCAAAAAGGTAGCAATTATCTTGAAAAGAAAGGGAAAAAAAGAGATGAAACTGTCGTCCAAAACGCATTACGGCTTAATGGCGTGCCATATATTAGCCAAAAATTATCCCGATAACATTGTATCGGCAAGCGCGCTGGAATCGCAGATATCGGTATCGGGCAAATATTTAGAGAGAATAATGCGAATGCTGTCGGCGCGGGGGATTGTGACCGCGAACCGCGGAACTAACGGCGGGTATATGCTTACGAGATCGCCGGAGGAGATAACGATAGGCGAAATCGTACGGGCGTTAGAAGACGATATGACGATAATCGAGTGCGTAAAAGACGGCGCGAAATGTAAATGTTGTCCGTCGGCGGGCGTATGGAAGAAACTGTACGACGGCATAAACGGGTTGCTTGACGAAATGAATCTTAAACAACTGATTGACGGAGAATTACGTTAAAAGGAAGATAAATTATGGTAAAAACACCTATTTACTTCGACCATGCGGCGACCACGCCGTTGTGCGAAGAAGCGTTTGACAAAATGAAACCGTATTTTACCGAGAACTTCGGTAATGCGAACAGTCAGCACTGTTTCGGCAGAGAAGCGGTGAAAGCGGTAGACGAAGCGAGAGATACTATTGCTTCCATAATCAACTGTAAACCGGGCGAATTGTATTTCACATCGGGCGGAACGGAAAGCGATAACTGGGCGCTTCGCGGAATTGCCTCGGCGCATAAAGATAAAGGCAAGCATATAATCATAAGCCCCATCGAGCACGCGGCGATGATTACCACCGCCAAAGAACTCGCGAAAGACGGTTTCGAAATAGAGTTTATGAAGGTTGACGAAGAAGGTTTCGTTGACTTGGAACACTTAAAAAGCATAATAAGAGACGATACCATACTCGTAGCGTGCATGATGGCGAACAACGAAGTAGGAACGATAGAGCCTATAAAAGAAATCGCCGAAATAGCGCATTCTAAAAACGCGGTAATGTTTACCGACGCGGTGCAGGCTGCGGGCGTTCTTAAAATCGACGTCAAAGCGCTCGGCGTAGATCTGATGAGTATGAGTTCTCATAAAATTTACGGACCGAAAGGCGTAGGAGCGTTGTATATAAGGACGGGTCTTAAAATCGACAGCATAATTACGGGCGGTCATCAGGAAAGAACAAAAAGGGGCGGAACCACAAACGTTCCGGGCGTGGTAGGTTTTGCCAAAGCGTTCGAAATCGCCGCCCGCGATATGGATAAAAACTTCGAATACGTAAGTTCGTTAAGAGACAGATTTATAAACAAGGTTTTAGCCGAAGTTCCTTTCGTAAAACTTAACGGACCGAGAAAAGAAGGAAGACTTCCCGCAAACGCGGACTTTTCTTTCAGATATATAGAAGGGGAATCGATACTGTTCAGTTTAGACCTTGCGGGAATTGCCGTATCTTCGGGTTCTGCGTGTTCGTCGGGGTCGCTGGAGCCGTCGCACGTGTTGTTGGCTTTAGGTCTTCCCGAAGGACTTGCCCACGGTTCTATAAGATTTTCTTTCGGAAAACGTAACACCGCGGAAGAAATAGATTACGCGGTAGAAGTATTAAAACAAGCGGTTGACAGATTGCGTAAGATGTCGCCTCTATTCAAGGTTGAAGGAGAAACGAAAAATGTATAACGAAAAAGTAATGGAAACGTTCAAGAATCCCAAAAACGTAGGCGAAATCGAAAATCCCGACGGAATAGGAACGGTAGGAAACGAAGTTTGCGGCGATATAATGCAGATAACGCTTCGTATCGAAAACGACGTGATAACGGACGCCAAATTCAAGACGTTCGGCTGCGCGGCGGCAATCGCCACCAGTTCCACGGCGACCGAAATGGTAAAGGGAATGACGGTGGAAGAAGCGCTTAAACTCACCAACAAAAGAGTAATCGACGCGCTCGGCGGACTTCCCGCGCAGAAATTGCACTGTTCGGTATTAGCCGAAGAAGCGATTAAAGCGGCTATAGAAGATTATCAGTCGAAAAAACACGCATAAATCGACTTTTTCCGCGCATACTACTTTCGTAAAACGGAGGTAATATGAACGATAAATTTTTAGTCGGCGTCATTTTGGGAATGCTCGGCGGAGCGGTTTTGGTAACTAATTCCGTAAAAGCCAGACAAGCCGTAAAAGACGGTCAGGAACAAGTTATAAACAAAGTTTCCGAAATGGGTAAAAATGGCGGAAAACAGAAGAAAAAAAACTAAAGAACCACGAACGGCGGAAAAAACCGCCGTTCGTTTCGTAAATAATTGTTGCTTTAATAACCTTTTTATGGTAATATGAAATGGTGAAAAGGTTTCTGTGTCTCGATATAGGCGATAAAAGAATAGGCGTTGCGGTGTCCGACCCGTTCAACGGTTACGCGTTGCCGGTCTGCACGGTGTACAGAAAGAATCTGAAAACCGATTTAAGCAAAATAGCCGAAATTTATAAAGAAAAAGGAACTACGGAAATAGTTTGCGGAGTCCCCGTAAACTTCGACGGAACGCCGTCCGTTCAGACGGAAAAAGCCGTGTTCTTTATAGAAAGATTAAAAGAAACTCTTAACACGACAGTGTACGGGGTAGACGAAAGGTGTACCACGTGCGAAGCCGAACAAACCCTTATCGAACAAGGCAAATCGCGCGAAGAAAGAAAAGCGTGCGTGGATAGCCTTGCGGCGTGTTCCATTTTAGAAGGTTTTTTGCTCGATTATAACAAAAAGAAAAATTAAGGAGAAAATAAATGAACGAAGAAACTAAATTTCACGACGATTGCTGCGATTGCGGCTGCGAAGAACATCATCATCACGACCACGACTGCGATTGCGACGATTGCTGCGATTGCGAAGATATCGTAGAACTCACCGGCGACGACGGCAGAACTCTCAAATTCCACTACGTAGGGGAAATCGAATATAAAGGCGAATTATACGCCGCGTTCGAACCCGCCGAAGAAATCGAAGGATTCGAAGAAGACGGCATAGTAATCTTAAAAGTAGTACCCGGCGACGGCGACGAAGAAGAACTTCTTCCCATCGAAGACGAAGCGTTGCTCGAAGACGTGTATCAGGAATTCTGCAGAGCGCTCGAAGAAGACGAGATGGCAGACGAAGCGGAAACTCTCGAATAATCAGGTATAAAAAATAAAACCAAAGGGAATACTCTCTCCGAAACGGGGAGAGTATTTTTTATGTTCAAACGTTATTTTATCGTTTTTTTATCCGTCGCGTTTATGTTGTCGCTTTATTTTACGGTAAATAAGCCGTTGTTTTCCGACTATGCGGACAAGTATGAACTTTATTTAAAAGAAAATTCTTCTACTGCCGGAATAGTGAACGCGGATAAATATTCCTTTCCTTTTTATTTTTCGGTTAAAGGAGAAGCGTGCGTCGTAAAATGCGGCGACGAAAAGAAAATAATAGGCGACTTTAACGCCGAAACAGTATTTACCGAAGAAATTAAAGACGCGGTGATAATTTACGCTTATTCTGAAAAAATTCCCTACGAAAAAATCGTAAACGGCAAGAAGGTAAATTTGCAGATAGTAAAAAGAAACGACGTAATAAAGGTGGGTTCACCGTTAATTTACGGAAGTTTTTAAAAAGAGGTATATAAAATTTTTTTTCCGTCAATAAAGGAAACGAAAAGGAGATAAAAAAATGAAAGAAAAAACAAACGGATTTTTACTTTTTTTAAGAAGAAACGTCGCCTACGTCGTTCTGGCGTTGTGCATACTGGCGATAGGACTGACCGTAACGTTCGTGTTGCTGTCAAGAGATAACAAGATAGATATAGATTCCGAAATTCCCGTTATAAAACCGGACGAACCCGACACACCGGACACACCGGACACACCGGACACACCGGACACACCCGACACACCCGACACACCCGATACACCCGACACACCCGACGAACCGGTCGAACCGGAAGAACCGGTTATCGAAACGATAAAGTTCATTATCCCGGTAGAAAACCTTACGGGTATGAGCGATTATTCCGAAACCCCTGTGTTTTCAAGCACTCTTTCGAGATATTCCGCGCATAAGGCAATCGATTTTTATGCGGCGGAAGGCAGTAAAGTGTTCGCGGTATACGGCGGAACGGTGGAAAGCGTTACCAACGACATATTAAAAGGTTATACTATCGTTATAAATCACGGCAACGGACTCAAAACCACGTATAACTCTCTCGCCGACGGCGATAAAGTAGTAAAAGGTCAGAAAGTATCTAAAGGCGACGTTATCGGCGCGGTTTCTGTAACCAACCGTCAGGAATATAAAGACGGCGCGCACATTCACTTCGAAGTAAGCGAAAACGGCGTTACCATCGACCCCGCGAAATATATGGATATATCGGAAAAATAAGAAAGTAATAAAAATCTATAACCCCGAATAAACTTTTATAAAAAGGTTTATATCGGGGTTTTTATATGAAAAAAATAATCGGTTTTTTACTTGTATTATTAACGATTTTTCCCGTCGTCGCGTCGGGCGGCTGCGCGGACAATCCTAAAATATCTTCTTATAATATAGAAGCGACTTTCGACGGGAATACGTTAAACGGAAAAGAGAGCGTAACTTTTTATAATAATACGGACAACGCTTTTAAAGAACTTAAATTTAATCTTTTCGGCAACGCGTACAGAGAAAACGCAAAATATTCGCCGATAATCGCGCAGTACGAAAACAAAGCCTATTATAAAGGCAAAAGTTACGGCAAAACGGAAATATTAAGCGTAAAAAAAGGCGGAAACGACTCTGAATTTGAAATCTGTGGTAAAGACGAAAATATTTTGTCGGTAAAATTGCCCGAAGAAGTGTTCCCAGACGAAAGCGTTACGGTGGAAATAGAGTTTTCTCTTCGCCTTGCGGAAGTAATCGCAAGAACGGGCATAAACGCCGATACTATTAACCTTGCTAACTTTTATCCCATACTTTGCGGAATAGAAAACGAATCCTTTTTCGAATGCGTTTATTACGGAATAGGCGACCCCTTTTATTCGGACGTTGCGAACTACAAAGTAAAAATCACTCTTCCGAAAAAATATAACGTCGCTTCGGCGGGTAAACTTACGGGGGCAAGCGAAAGCGAAGAAGCAAAAACGCTTTGCTATAAGCTTGATAACGCAAGGTCGTTTAATATGGTGTTGTCGGAAAAATTCGAAAGCGTAACCGCTTCGGTAAACGGAATAACGGTAAACTACTGGTATTATAAAGACGAAAAACCCGAAAAAACTCTCGAATACGCTACTAAATCGCTCGCGTTTTTCGGCGAAACTTTCGGCGAATATCCTTATTCCGAATATACCGTGGCGCAAACCAAACTTATCGCGGGCGGAATGGAATATCCAACCTTCGTGACGATATCCGATACTCTTACCGAAAAGGAAAGGGGAGAAGTGACCGTTCACGAAACGGCGCACCAGTGGTGGCAGAGCGTAGTCGGCAATAACGAAATCAAACACGGCTTTTTAGACGAAGGACTTGCGGAATATTCGGTCGTGCTTTTTTACGAGAACTTTCCCGAATACGGAATGAAAAGGGAAGATATGATTTTGAGCGCGGAAACGACGTATAAAACCTTTTGTACCGTGTACGATAAACTGTTCAACAACGTGAACACTTGTATGGACAGAACGCTCGGCGAATTTACGAGCGAATACGAATACGTGAATCTTTCTTACATAAAACCGTGCGTAATGTACGATTTATTAAGGAAAACCTTAGGCGATAACAAGTTTTTCGGCGGACTTAAAAAGTATTATTCGGAATATAAATTCAAAAATGCAGAGCCTTGCGATCTTGTGGGTGTGTATCAAAAAATCGGCGCGAACGCCGAAGGGTTTTTGCAAAGTTTTATAGACGGCAAAGAAATTTTGTAAAAAAAAGGCATTTTCGGGGGTTAAAAATAACTTTATTTATTGACAAAAGATAGTTAAAATGGTAAACTTATTAAGTATATTGACTTATAACTTATATAAGGAGACCATAATGAAGAAATTTTTAAGGGTAACCGTGCTTGCGCTCATCGCGGCGATATGCGCTTGCGGATTGTTTGCGTGCGGTTCGAATACGAGTAACGGCGGAAAATCGGGGCTTATGTATAAAGTATATACGGGCGACGAAAATTATACCGTTTACGGATATTATGCGGAAGAAGGCGTAACGACGCTCGATCTCGGGGCGTACGCCATGAGTAAAGGCATCACTATCGAAAGAATTCAGGAAGGCGCGTTCGATGGTAACGAAACTCTTACCTCGATAACCGTACCTGCCACCGTTAAAACCATCGACGCGGGCGCGTTCAAAGGAATGAAAGCGTTAAAAGAAATCACTCTTCCCTTTATAGGAGTAACGGCTAAAACCGACGCGTATTTTGGAGAAACCGCTTCCGATCCCGATAAATCGGTAGACGCAGAAAGAACTTTCGGCGTTATATTCGGAACGGAAGAATACGACGAAGGTATAAAAGTAACACAGTATTATAACGAAACGAGTTCTAACGATTATTACCTTCCTTATACTCTTAAAAAGGTATCGGTAATGCCTGCGGAAGAATACGAACTTCCCTGGTGCGCTTTCAACAATAATAACCTTATCGAAAGCGTGGAACTCAACGTTAAAGTAACGGCTATCGGAGACAGCGCGTTCAAAAACTGTACCGCTCTTAAAACGGTAACGGGTCAGGAGGGTGTAAAAACCATATACAACAATGCGTTCTCGGGTTGCGCGAAACTTAGCGTTAACTTCAATTCTTACGTTTCGCTCGTAAAAGTCGGCGAATACGCGTTCGCTGCCACCACTACCAACAATCTCGTAATTCCCGACGCGGAATACGGCGATTACGCATTCTCCGAAGCAACTATGTCTAATGTAACTATAAACGCGAAAGATATCAGCCGCGGAATGTTCTATAAATGCGCGAACCTCACTTCCGTAAAACTCGGCGCGACGGTAAGAGCAATCGACGCGTTCGCTTTCGCGGGAATCGAAAAGACGGTAACTTTCACCGCCGACGGTAACTGGTCTGCAATAGATAAAAACGAAAACTTTGCAACCGGCACGACGATAGTCGAACCGTAAACGAAATAAAAACAAAAACTAAACGTATAAAACGCTTTTCCTTTCGGAGAAGCGTTTTTTTCGTTGTCCTTTTTGTTGGGGTGTTGCAAAACGATGACAAGCCCCGCTTTTTGCAAAATTTTAACGTGAAAACTTATCGTGGGAATAGCCATGTTCAGCGCTTCGGCAAGCCCGTATATGCTGTAACTTTTGTTGGCGCACAGCCTTAAAATATCTCTTCTCGTGCGAGAATTGAAAGCGTTGCCTACGTCTTCCAGCATCTGGTCGTCAGACAGATAAATATTGATTTCCTGCGCCATAAAAGCCCCTTAAACGTATTGTTTTTGTTTTAAGCGAATTACAATTTTCTAATTTTGTCAAGATATTAGACAATGGTCTAACAAAATAAAAAGAGAACGAAAAATGCGAATAGGCGTTGACAATCCGGCATTTAAATAGTATATTAGTACTACCAAAAAAGTAAAGAACGGAGAATTAAGAAATGGCAAAAAAAGCAAAGAAAAGACAACTTGATATGATTATTAACTTCGTAGTAACCTTACTCGGTCTTGCGGCGATTGTTATGATGGTTTTACCCAACGTCGGAATAAACGATTCCGATACGACGTATACCGGTCTTCAGATAGCGTTCGGCTATAACAGAAAAGTAGGAAACAGCGAGGTGGCGGTATTTAACTTCTCGTTTATGAACCTTTTAACTTTTATACTTGCGGCGGTCGGCGTAGTATTTACCGTACTCGGCGCGTTAGGAAAGGGAAGCAAATTCGCGGCGTTCATCGCAGCGGCCGCGTTTATAGTTGCCGGCGTATTTTTCTTCCTTTCTATTTCTTTCTGTTTGCCTAATCAGACCGCTCTCGATATCGGTTCGATTTTCGGCGCTAACGTAAAAGACGCGTTACATCTGGCGGTCGGCGCGATAGTCGGCGGCGTAGTATCTTTGCTCGCAGGTATCGCTCAACTCGGCAGAGTATTTTTGAAATAATAAAATCTTAGGGAGTAAAAAAAGCGGCTTTACAAGTCGTTTTTTTTTCGCAAAGTAGGAAAAACAAAAATAAAAAACGCCCGTTATTATATGTGGTAACGGGAAAACTCAAAATAAAAAAGCGAAAAAATCCAAAAATGGAAAACGTTATAGAAATAAAAAATTTAGTAAAAAGTTTCGGAGAAGTGAAAGCGGTAAACGACCTTTCTTTTAAGGTAAAGGAAGGGGAGTTGTTCGCGTTTTTAGGGGTAAACGGCGCGGGAAAATCCACCACCATATCGATAATGTGCGGCGCTTTGGAAAAGGACGGCGGCAGCGTAATAATAAACGGCAAGAACGTGGAAACGCAGATAAACGGGATAGTCTCGGAAATCGGCGTAGTGTTTCAGAATTCCGCGTTGGATTCCGCGCTTTCCGTTAAAGACAATCTTACGATAAAGGCGAGTCTTTATGGGATAAACGGTAAAAAAGCCGAAGAACGCATAAACGAACTCGGGAATCTTTTGGATTTTTCCGATTTGATGAAAAGAACGGTCGGCAAACTTTCGGGCGGTCAGAGAAGAAGAATCGACGTTGCGAGAGCGCTTCTCAATAAACCTAAAATCCTTATACTCGACGAACCCACCACGGGACTGGACCCTCAAACGAGAAAAACGCTTTGGAAAGTTATAGAAGATATCCGTAAAAAAGATAAAATGACGGTGCTTTTAACCACGCACTATATGGAAGAAGCGGCGGACGCCGACTACGTTATAATAATCGACGGCGGAAAAATTTCTGCCGAAGGCACACCGCTCGAACTTAAAAACAAGTACGCGGGGGATTATATCCGCGTGTACGGCGAAACGGAAGAAAAAATAAAGGCGCTCGGCGAGAAGTACGAAAAGATAAAAGACGGTTTCAGAGTTTCGGTAAAAGACACGGAAACCGCGAGAAATCTTATAATAAAATATCCCGGAACTTTTACCGACTTCGAAGTGGAAAAAGGCAAAATGGACGACGTGTTCTTATCGGTAACGGGCAAAAAACTTACGGGGGAAAACTGAAATGAAATCGTTGTTTGCATTGATAAAAAGAAACACTAAACTGTTTTTTCTCGATAAAGGAATGCTGTTTTCGTCGCTTATAACGCCTATGATACTGTTAGTTCTTTACGCAACCTTTTTAAAAGACATATTTTACGACAGTTTCGCTCAATCTTTGCCGGAGGGCTTTACGGTAAGCAAAAGTCTGATAGAAGGAATGGTCGGAGGCGAACTCGTTTCGTCTATACTCGCGGTAAGTTGCGTAACGGTGGCGTTCTGTTCTAACCTTATAATGGTACAGGATAAAGTCAACGGCGCGAGAAAAGATTTGCTTATCACTCCCGTAAAAAAGAGCGTTTTGTCCCTTTCTTATTACGTCGCTACGCTTATCAACACGCTTACGGTATGCTTTACCGCGGCGGCGGCTTGCTTTATATATCTTGCCATAGTCGGCTGGTATTTAAGTTTTACCGACGTTTTGCTTATACTCTTAGATACAGTTTTGCTTTCTATGTTCGGAACGGCGCTTTCGTCCATAGTAAACTCCTTTTTAACCACGCAAGGGCAGATGTCAGCCGTGGGAACGATAGTTTCCGCCGGTTACGGATTTATTTGCGGCGCGTATATGCCTATACACAGTTTCGGCGACGGCTTGCAGAAAGCCCTTTCTTTCTTACCCGGGACTTACGGAACTTCGCTTATGAGAAACCACGCACTAAACGGAACTTTCAACGAACTCGCCGACGTAATAACGAAAAGCGGCGCTTCGGAAACGGACGTTACCGCGATAATGAACGGTATAAAAGAAGGAATAGACTGCAAACTATCCTTTTTCGGTACCGAGGTATCCGTTCCCGCAATGGCGGTAATAGTTCTGTGTTCCACCGCCGTTCTGATAGGCGTTTACGTTTTAATCAACGCATTAAAGAAAAAGAGGGCGTAAGAGAAAACCTCCTAAAGACGGTAAACCTACTAAAGACGGTCGTTTTAACATTGTATGTTTTATATAAAACCCTGCTCCTCGGCGAACTCGCCGAGGAGCAGGGTTTTTACCGGAAAAAGAAAGGTAAAAAAATATATCGAAATATGAAAAAGGGTTCATATTTTTGCTTGACAAGATTTTTTACGGGTGCTAATATAATACACGAATATGAAAGATTATTCATATTTGTGGTAAAAATCGCGTAATATGAATAGTCGGAAAAAGGAGAACGAAAGATGCCGATAGTGTTAGCGCCATTGAATCAGAATTTAAGAATCGTAAGAATTGTTGCGGACGAGAAACTTAAAAAACATCTCGAAAGTCTGGGGATTACCGTAAACGGGGAAATAACCGTTTTAAGTGCTTCGGGCGGAAGCGTCGTTTGCAAGATAAAAGAAGGCAGAATTGCTCTCGATAAAGAATTATCCACGAAAATATTCGTGGCGTAATCCGATGAAACGATTATAAATTATTAAGGAGAATATATATGGAAAAAACTCTGGATAAGTTCTCGATAGGGGAAAGCGGCGTAGTAACGTCGGTTATCGGCGAAGGCAAAATTAAAAGACGTTTGTTCGATATGGGCATCACTCCGGGCGCAGAAGTTTATATGAGAAAGAAAGCGCCTTTGGGAGATCCTATCGAAATCACCGTCAGGGGCTATGAACTCACGCTCCGTAAAACCGAAGCGGAATGCGTAAAGACGGAGGTTAAAGGCTGATGAACAGATTTGCTTTGGCGGGTAACCCTAACTGCGGAAAGACGACGCTCTTCAACAGTTTAACGGGTTCTACCGCTCACGTAGGCAACTGGCCGGGAGTAACGGTAGATAAAAGAGACGGCGTATATAAAAGACTCCCCGAACAAGTCGCTATAGTCGATTTGCCGGGTATTTATTCGTTATCCCCATACACTCCCGAGGAAGTTATCGCGAGAAATTATATCTTAGACGAAAAACCCGACTGCGTAATCAATATCGTAGACGCTACCAACTTAGAACGTAACCTTTATCTTACCACGCAGATAATGGAAATCGACGTACCTATGGTAGTCGCTCTCAACATGATGGACGCCGTAGAAAAAGTAGGCGATAAAATCGACGAAAAGGAACTGGAAAAGAGATTAGGCGTACCTGTCGTAAAGATTTCCGCGTTAAAAGAAACGGGTCTTAAAGAACTTATGGAGAAAGCTTATAAAGTAAGCAAAACTCCGAGAGAGGGAATCACGGTTTTAGGCGATACCGACGTAGCCCACTTAATCGGGGACGTAAAAATCGCTCTTAAAGGACAGAACGTCGAAAATCCGTTGTTCCACGCAATCAAACTCGTAGAAAACGACGAAATAGAAGTCGGAATGCATAAAGAAACTCTTCCTATGATAGAGGAGTTCAAAAAAACTTTCAAAAACGACACTTTCGGCGCAGACTTCGAAGCGCTCGTTGCCGACGCGAGATATAAATACATATCCAAAAACTTCGCTCCGGTAATTCAGCGTAAGAATAAAGAAAAAGTCAAAATGACCGCTTCCGATAAGGCGGATAAAGTTTTGACTCATAAGATTTGGGGTATACCGATATTCCTCGTGGTACTTTTCCTTATCTTCCACTTAACCTTCTCGGAAAACTTTTTCTATCTGAACGGTTTTAACGACAGTCAGGCTTGGATGCCTTCTCTTGCCGAAAACGAAGCGTTCCTTGAAAAAGACGAAAACGGCAATATAGTTTACAAAAAGGACGACGACGGCAACTATATTCTCGACTATTATATCGACGACGAAGGTAAATACGTAACTACCAGACCCGAAGAAGACGGCGACTGGGAACAAGGCGAAAACGGGTACTGGGGACAAAAAATTCCCGTATACACCTACGGCGCAAGATGGCTTGCGACTATATATGACGGAACGCTTTATTCGCCCGGCGTAGTAATAAACAATATCTGGAACGACATGATAGTCGGCGACCTGTTCGGTCTTGTAAAGACGGGCGTCGAAAACATCGGTATGGCAGATTGGGCGACCGGTCTTATCAACGACGGTATATTAGAAGGCTTGGCGGCGGTTCTTTCCTTCCTGCCTCCGATTCTCGTTCTGTTCATGTTCTTTTCTATCTTGGAAGACTCCGGATATATGGCTCGTATCGCGTTCATTCTCGACAGAATGTTCAGAAAATTCGGTCTTTCGGGAAGAGCCTTCCTGCCTATGATAATGGGCTTCGGCTGCTCGGTCCCCGCAATGATCAACACGAGAACGCTTGCCGACGAAAAAGAAAGAACGGCTACCGTCAGAGTAATACCTTTCTTCTCTTGCGGCGCAAAATTACCTATACTTACCGCTGTTGCCGGCGCGTTGGTAATGGGAACGGGTATGAGCGCGGACGTAATAACGTATTCTATGTATCTGCTCGGTATAATAACGGCGATAGTTTCCGTACTTTTAATGAGAAGCACTTCTCTTAAAGGGGAAACTCCTCCGTTCATTATGGAACTTCCTTCCTATCATATGCCGCAGTTCAAGAATCTTATGGCTCACCTTTGGGATAAAACGAAACACTTCGTTAAAAAGGCGTTCACCATCATTCTTGCTTCGACAATCGTAATCTGGGTACTTACTCACTTCGATTTCGCATGGCGCTTACTCGGCGACGAAGAAATCAACAACAGTATTTTAGCAAGCGTATCAAAACTCGTACAGCCCTTGTTCACGCCGCTCGGATTCGGCAGTCAACTCGGCGAATACGGCTGGGTGTTCGTGCTTGCTGCCGTCAGCGGTCTTATCGCGAAAGAAAACGTCATCGCGTCGTTCGGAACTCTCGGCGCATGCTTGCTTGCGGCTGCGGGAACGGAAGGCTCTTCTCTTGCCGGAGTAGCGAGTGACCTTGCTATGTGTAACGTTTCGGCAGAAGCCGGTATCGGCGCGGTAAAAGCGATGATAATCGCAACCAACATTACGCCTGCCGCATTGATAGCGTTTATAGCATTTAATATGACGACTATTCCTTGCTTTGCCGCAGTTGCTACCGCAAAAGCAGAATTGCAAAACAATAACCGTTATAAATGGACTCTTCTTTTCTGGATAGCAACTTCTTATGTTGTGGCGACTCTGGTTTATACCATAGGTTCGTGGTGGTGGACGGCGTTCGTCTGGGCGGTAGTTGCCGCTGCGGTCGTTACCGTAATCGTAATGATAAATAAAGGAATGTTCAAAAAGAAATCTTAACGAATATAAAAGGAGATACAAATATGGGCGTACCTGAAATAATTTTGATAGCCGTCTGTGCTTTGATAGTAATCGGCGTTGCCGCTGCTTCTGTAATAAGAAAGAAGCAGGGTAAAAGTTCCTGTGATTGCGGCGGAGATTGCTCGCGCTGCAGAGGTTGCGCGTACTCCCGAAACGAAAAAAAGAAGTAAGTGTTTTAACTCCTATAAATATTTAAGAAAAAACGGAAGTCTGCCAAACGGCGGGCTTCCGTTTTTTGTTGACAAATAAAGTAAAGGGGAGTAAAATAAAGCAAAATTATATTTCAGGAGAGTGCTTTTTGATTAAAGACGGAAAAACGGAGATTGTGTTTTAACCGAGGGAGGTTAAAAAAATACAGTCTTAACCTCCCTTTTGTAGTAAAGGTTAAATTTTCAGGAGATAAAAATGAAAAAAGACTATATCATTCGTTTGGAAACGGAAAAGGAATACGAGGAGACAGAAAATTTAGAAAGGGAAGCGTTCTGGAACGTTTATCGTCCGGGCGCGCTGGAACATTACGTGCTTCATTTATACAGAAACGCCGAAGGGTTTATAAAAGACCTTGATCTGGTAATAGAAACGGACGGCAAAATCGTGGGTCACGTAATGTATGCGGATAGTTATATCGAAACGGAAACGGGAAAAGTAAAGGTTGCTACGTTCGGCCCGTACGGAGTCTTGCCCGAATATAAGGGTAAAGGGTACGGCGGCGCCCTTTTAAGAAAGTCTATGGAAATGGCACAAGCGCGCGGAATAAGATGCCTTTGCATAACCGGCAGATACGAACTGTATAAACATTTCGGGTTTGTTTTGGGGAAAACCGTAGGTATAACTTATAAGGACGACCCCGAAGCGGATTATTTTTTGGTTAAAGAACTGGAAAGCGGTTTTTTCGGAAAAGTAAAAGGAACGTATACCGACCCCGAAACCTATTTCGTAGACGAAAAGGAAGCGGAAGAATTCGATAAAAAGTTTCCGCCCAGACAAAAACTGAAGTTAACGGGTCAACTCGTGTAACCGAAACCGAATACCGCCGCGGCAAAATCGCCGCGGCGGTATAATTACGCCTTATTTCCGTGGCGGCTTGTTCGCCGCGCTTTTAACCCCTTTTCGCTCGCCGCCGCTCAATCGTTGCCCGAAATCGCCCACGCCGCAACCACAAACTTTATTCCAAATCGTCGCCGTCGCCGCTCTGTCGCGCTGCCCATGACCCAACCCAAATAGTTACCGGCCGCGCCGTTCGTAAATCCGTCTATTCGCCCACACTCCCAAAAAACCGCCGCCGCATGGGTTATCGTCATACCCCGCCGACCCGACGACGACAAAATTTCGCGCCACCGAAAATCGGTTATACATTGTTTCGTAAAGAGGCGTAAAACGGTTGCCATAAAAAAGAATAAGATATATAATCAATAGGCTGAAAACAAAAAAGATATTCGGAGAAGAAATGGCGAAGAAATATCAGGTAGATTTGTTAAACGGAAATATTTTCAGAAGTTTGATAATATACGCGTTGCCGCTTGTCGGAACCAACGTTTTGCAACTATTGTTCAACTCTGTAGACGTATTCGTGTTAGGTTTTATGGTCGGCGACGAAGCGGTAGCGGCTGTCGGAAGCGTCGGCGCGCTCATAAATCTCGTAATCGGTTTGTTTACCGGGCTGGCTGTCGGCGCTAACGTCGCGGTGGCGTTGTGCGTAGGGCGCGGCGATCGGGAAAAATCCGAGCGCATCGTCGGAATGTCCGTAATAATAAGCGTAGTCGCGGGAATAATAATCGCGGCGATAGGCGTAGCGTTCGGGAGAACCTTTTTAGAATGGATGTCGTGCGACGCGGCTGTAATCGACCTTGCGGCGAAATATTTAAGGATATACTTTATCGGAATGCCGATAATGATGCTATATAACTTCGTTGCGGCGATTCTTCGCGCCGTAGGGGATACTTTGCGCCCGTTTCTGTTCTTAATCGTGGCAGGCATAATCAATTTAGGTTTGAACGTGTTTTTTATCGCCGCAGCGGGAATGGACGTTGACGGCGTAGCGATAGCGACGGTCGTATCGCAAGGAGTTTCTGCGGCGCTCGGGATAATCGCTCTCGTAAAACAAAAAGGCTACGGACATTTAAGCGCAAAGAAAATCAGAATATATAAAGCGGAACTGACGGAAATCTTAAAAGTAGGAATCCCCGCAGGCTTGCAGGGCTGCATATTTTCTATAACCAACGTAATGATACAGTCGTACATAAACGGCTTCGGAAAAGACGCGATGGCAGGCGGCGCTATAGCGTCGCAGTTCGAAGGCATAATTTTCCAGGCGATGGACGGCGTTTCGCTTTCGTGCCTGGCGTTTACCGGACAGAATAACGGCGCGGGCAAATTCGACAGAATAAAGAAAGTCGTGCGGGCAGGCGCGCTGGTAATAGTAGGAATCGGCGTGGTATTCGGAGCGATGCTTTTCGGAGTAGCGGAACTGCTGTACCCGAAACTGACTAAAAGCGCGGAAGTGGCGGCAATTGCGAGAAACCGGCTGGTAATATTGTTGTCCACCTACTTTTTGTGCGGACTTATGGGCGAATTGAGCAACGTAATAAGGGGATTAGGTAAATCGGTAACGGCAATGGCTGTAACCTTTTTCGGCAGTTGCGTGATAAGAATAGTCTGGTTGCAGATAGCGGTTCCTATATGGTACAAAATCGAAACGGTGTACTTATCGTACCCGATTTCCTGGATAATAACCGTGTTAATGCACCTTGTTATATACGAAGTGCTTATAAAAAAGATAATAAAACAAGCCGAAACGGAACCGACGAATCCTTTAACCGAATAAAATCCAAACGGAAAGAGATAAAAACGCCACGGCAAAAAGTTTTTGCTACGGCGAAATCTTAAACATAATATATAAAGAATATATAAAGAGAAAAACTCTACGAAACACCCCTGTAAACGGGCTGGCGTAATAAAAAACAAAAAACGACGTATTTACTTATATTTCCAACAAAATTTTTTTTAATTTTCGGAATTTTTGTTGACAATACATATTTTTACTTGTATAATAATACTAAAAATGAGGCTCGATAGGGTGAGCGACTATCCGCAGGTAGTAGGCGAAACTTGTTTGGCTGAGTTAAGAAGAAATTTTAATTATAGGAGATCAAGAACATGACAAAGACAATCAAGAAATGCTTGATGACTGCTACGTTGTTCGTATTGGCGCTTGTCTGCTTCGGATTAACGATGAATTTCACGTTTGCCAAAGCTGAAGATCCCGGTGCTTCCGAATACGAAACAAAATTCATAGCCGACGTCGAAGCATTTGTCAGTGCGGGTTATTACGTTGTTGACGAGGACGGCAATATAAACGTCGCTGCTCTTCGGGCATCTTTCACCCAGGACATTTCCAAGAAAGTTTACGATGCAAACTTAATGCTCAGTAAAATCCCGGGGAAAGAATACATAACCAGACCCGAATATTTGGAAGCGAAAGCGAAATACGATAAGATCTATACCGAATATAAGAATGTATTAAACGTTTTGAACGCTAATGCGTCCGAAATGTATGACGTTGCTTATAAAACGAATTACGCTACTTATTCTCTTTGGACAAAGGTCGTTAAAGTAAGAACGGACTATGAAGCTTTAAGTGCAGAAGAGAAGACTTGCTTTGACATTTGTTCCGAAAACGGAACCGATAACCTTGTTGCGGCAGAAGCGAAAATCGCTTTGTTAAAAAACAACATAAACGATGTTATCGAGGCAGTTAAAGCCATCAACGTCTGGAACGTTACGACCAGCGAATACAAAGCGTGGAAAGATTGCAACACCACAGCCGATCCCGTAGACGTAATCGAATACGTTTTAGGTACTGAAGACAGTTTTGCTGCTATCGAAACCGCTATGGCTAAAATTGCCGAAGCAGATATGCAATACGTGAAAGGCACCAGCACCGACGGAAGCACTTTCGACGGCGGTTTGGATTACGAAGCTTTATATGAAGCTGCAAAGACAGGTGTTAGTGCTCAGAAAGCCAGATATCAGGCTGTTATCGACGCTATCACCGCTCTTACCACCGGCGAAAACGCTGAAAAATGGGTAACCATCAGAGCGCAAATCGAAGCGGCTGAAGCAGCATATGATGCATTAGATGGCAGCGGAGTTAAAGCAGGCAAAAACGACCTCAAAGGCGCTGTAAGCAACTATTCCGCATTAACCGAAAAGAGAACTCACCTCGACGCTACCGATGCTGCTATCGCTACTTTGGTAGGCAAAATCTCTGCTATCGGCGAAGTTGTATACGATGTTTCTGTTAAAGCAAAAATCGTTGAAGCGGAAGGTTTGTTCGAAGCGTTGGATAACGACGTAAAAGTAAACGACAGAGCCGTATACGCTGCCGGCGAAGGAACCTATTGCGTAAGCAATTACGCTACTTTGGTTGCCGCGAGAAACAGCTGGAACGAACTCGTCAGACAGATCGTAGACGTCGTCAGAGCGTTCACCGGATTTATCGGACACGAAGGTTTGGACAACGAAAACTTTGTTAAAGATTATACCGACGCGCAGAATACGTATAAGGCACTTTCCGAAGCGCAGAGAAACGAAATCGCTGCTGCTGCGTTGAACTTCTATAATAATAAAGCAGATTACGGTACGGAAGAGGAAACCTTCTATGCCGAAGAAACTTATCAACCCGTTGGTTACGATAAAGTAGTCAATAACTTTAAGGACTTAATGATTTGGTTTGATAAATGTAAAGCGGACGTTCAGGCAAAAGCCGACGAAATCAATAACGCTATACTTGAACTCTACGGCATGTATAACCTCAATCCCGATCAGATTTTGGTTGACCCCATTATCGGTAAGTTCCAGACCGTAAGCGCTATGGTTTATAACGCGAAAGAAAATGCGATAGCCGTATATAACGCCATTGCTTATCTCCCGCAGTTTAACGAAGTTCAAAGCGCGGTTAAAACGGCTCTCACTAATTGTACCGCTTGGATAGAAGCAGTTAAAGC
>JAEDMA010000133.1 GCA_016295005.1 Christensenellaceae bacterium | reverse complement strand
AACCATAATAAAATAACGTTTTCTATGTGTTACGCTTTCAGCGAAAATTTTATTTTGCCTATATCTCACGACGAAGTTGTACACGGCAAGAAGTCTCTTCTGGATAAAATGCCGGGCAATATAGATGAAAAGTTTGCTAATTTAAGAGCGTTCAACGCGTATATGTATTCTCATCCGGGAAAAAAACTTACCTTTATGGGGAACGAATACGGGCAGTTCAAAGAATGGAATTATAAGGAAGGTTTGGAATTTTTTATGACGAAATTCGAAAATCATAAAAAATTGCTAACGTTTAATAAAGATTTAAACCTTATATATAAAAACAATCGCCCGTTATTCGAAATAGAAGATTCGTGGGACGGGTTTCAGTGGATAAGTCCCGACGAAAAGAACAACAACATAATTGCGTACGAAAGAAAAGACAGAGACGGAAACATAATCGTTGTGCTGATAAATTTCTCCGGTAACGTCTACACCGGTTACAGGTTGGGCGTTGAAAAAGGAAAATATAAGATGATTCTTAATACCGACGATAAAAAGTACGGGGGAAAAGGAAAATTCGGCAAAAAAACCTTTAATTCCGTTAAAAAGCGTTCGCACGGAAAGGAAAATTCGATTAAAATAGATATTCCGGAGTTTTGCGGATTGTATTTTGTTAAGAACTAAAAACATATTGTTTTTAAATAAGGAGAATTATATGATAAGAAAAAAGAAATGTGTGGCGATGCTTCTCGCCGGAGGACAAGGCAGCAGGCTTTCTCCTTTGACGAACATTATCGCTAAACCTGCGGTTTCTTTCGGCGGAAAATACAGGATAATCGATTTTCCACTTTCGAATTGCGTCAATTCGGGAATCGATACGGTAGGCGTATTGACGCAGTATCAACCGTTGTATTTAAATAATTATATCGGAAACGGTCAGCCGTGGGACCTTGACAGGTCGTTCGGAGGCGTACATATTCTTTCGCCGTATCAGGGTAAGCATTCGTCCGATTGGTATAAAGGTACGGCAAACGCTATATATCAGAATCTTCATTTCATAAAGCAATACGATCCCGATTACGTTCTCGTTTTGTCGGGCGACCATATTTATAAAATGGATTATTCGAAAATGCTTAATTATCATATATTGAGCGACGCGGATTGTACGATTGCCGCCATCAGCGTGCCGAAAGAAGAAGCGTCAAGATTCGGAATTTTAAATACTCTTGAAAACGGGGAGATTTACGAGTTCGAAGAAAAACCCAAAAAACCAAAATCGACGCTTGCTTCGATGGGTATTTACATATTTACCGCAAAGAAACTGTATAAGTATCTCGAAGAAGACAACGAAGATAAAAATTCGTCCAACGACTTCGGTAAAAACGTATTGCCTAAAATGCTTGAATCGGGCGAAAAAATGGTGGCATACCACTTCGAAGGCTACTGGAAAGACGTCGGAACGATAGAATCTCTGTATGACGCGAATATGGATTTGCTCGGTGATTTTCCGAAGTTTGACGTAACCGATACGAGTTGGAAAATTCAGTCGAGAAGCCCTTTGGCTCCGCCGCATTATATAAGCGACTGCGCAAAGACGGTAAACAGTATTATTATGTCCGGTTGCGAAATTTACGGTACGATAGAAAATTCCGTCTTATCCAACTCGGTTACCGTAAAAAAAGGAGCGGTCATCAGAAACAGTATAATAATGGAGGATACGGTAATCGGTGAAAACTCCGTTATAGAATATTCTATCGTTGACGAAAACACGATTATCGGGAACAACGTTCGAATAGGAGAGCCTAAAGAAACAAAACGCGGAATTACCGTTCTTGCGAGAGACATAAAAGTGGACGACGGGGCAACCGTACCCGGCGGAGCAAAAGTAGATAAAAACGTTTCCAAGGAGGAAGAATAAATGAGAGCGGTAGGCATAATTTTTTCTAACATTCACGACAACTGCGTACCCGAACTTGTAAGGGTAAGAACTCTCGGCTCGATTCCTTTCGGAGGAAGGTATCGTCTGGTAGATTTTCCGCTTTCCAATATGGTTAATTCCGGTATAGATACAATCGGTATTATAACTAAAAACAACTATCAATCTTTAATGGACCACGTAGGCAGCGGTAAAGACTGGGATTTGGCGAGAAAAGACGGCGGATTGATTATTTTGCCTCCCTTCGGCGATCTCGGCAACGATAAACTTTACACTTCGAGACTCGAAGCGTTGAAAGGAATAACGAACTTCTTATTCAGAGCAGACGAAGAATACGTCGTTCTTTCCGATTGCGATAACGTTTGCAGAATTAACTTTAACGACGTTATCGAAGAACATATCAGGAACAGGGCGGATATAACGCTGGTTTATAAAAACTGTAAAGCGGAAGAACTCGACAACTTTGCATTTAACGATCTGAAAATCAGTGACAAAAGAGTTGTCGGCGTCGACTATAAAATTCCCGAAAAGGGAAAAGCGGTAAACGCGTTCTCAAATATATTCGTGTTAAAGCGCACGTTGCTCATAAACATAGTTATGGACAGTATATCTCATAATTACAGCCATTTTATGTCTGACATAATCGCAAAAAACTTAAAGAGTATGAATATTTGCGGCTACGAACTTAAGGGGTTTTACGCCGGGATCACGTCTCTCCAGTCATACTACGACAGTAATATGAAATTGCTTAACGAAAATAACCGCAGAGAACTTTTCAAGGATAGAAGCGTGTTTACCAAGGTAAGGGATTCCGCTCCTACAAAATACGGTAACTACGCCATAGTAAAGAATTCTATGGTTGCCGACGGGTGTCAGATAGAAGGCGAAGTAGAGAACAGTATTATATTCCGTAACGTTAAAGTAGCAAGAGGCGCGGTCGTTAAAAACAGTATCATAATGCAGGATACCGTTATAGGTGAGAATTCTTTCGTCAACTGTATTATTACAGATAAACGGGTTATCATAAGAGATAAAAAGGTTCTTTCCGGATCGGAAAATCATCCGTTCTATATCGGAAAAGGGACCATGATATAATTTTTGAAACTCAAAAATATTTATAAGGAGCGAAATTCAATGGCTACGAAAAAGACTGTAAAAACAGGCAAACTTCCTAAGATAACGGTTTCAGAAAAAAAGAAGGTTATTTTTGTTGGTTCCGAAGCCGCGCCGTTTATTGCGACGGGCGGACTTGCCGACGTTTTGGGGTCTCTTCCCAAAGCTCTTGCGAAAAGGGGTAACGTTGAAGCGAGCGTTATAATTCCTTTATATGGGAATATAAGTTCCGAATACAGAAAAAATTTTGAATTTATAACGAATTTTAACGTGTCGGTGGGATGGAGATGGCAATATGCGGGCGTTTTTAAGTATAGCCTTAACGGGGTAAATTTCTATTTCATCGATAA
>JAEDMA010000026.1 GCA_016295005.1 Christensenellaceae bacterium | reverse complement strand
AGATTTGCTTTCTTTTCGAGAGCGGCACTCGATTTAATTGCCTGGTTAAACATTTATCCGGACGTTTTGCATTGTAACGACTGGCATACTGCGGCGTCGATAATTTACCTTAAAGGTATGTATTACGGCGACGAAAAGTTCAGGAGAATAAAGACTGTTTTTTCCATTCACAATATAGAATATCAGGGCGTTTTCGGTATGGACACTTATACCGATTTGTTTGGTTTTCCCGAATCGTTAAAACAATTCGTCGAATTTGACGGGGCTGTAAACCTTATGAAGGGCGCTATTGAAATGACGGACGTTGTTTCCACCGTAAGTCCGACGTATGCCGAAGAAATCAAAAACTCTTACTATGCGCACGGTCTTGAAAACATTATAAACCGAAACGCTTATAAGTTGTGCGGAATTCTTAACGGAATCGATACCGATTATTATAATCCCGAAACGGATAAATTTTTGTTCGCGAATTATTCTGTAAACGATTTGTCGGGCAAAAAAATATGTAAGGCGGAACTGCAGAAAATGCTCGGACTTCCCGTCAGAGAAGACGTGCCTATGATTGCGATAATTTCGCGACTTGTATCGCATAAAGGTATCGATTTGGTAAAAGGAGTTATCGAATCGTTATTGACTGAGGACGTGCAAGTTGTAATACTTGGGAAGGGGGAAACCTCTTATGAAAATTTCTTCTCGCATATCGCTTCGTGTTATAAGGGAAAATGCGCTGCAGTAATAGCGTTTAATCAGGATTTGTCGAGAAAAATTTATTCCGGAGCGGATATATTTTTGATGCCGTCCAAAATGGAACCTTGCGGGCTTGCGCAAATGATTTCGTCAAGATACGGAACGGTGCCGGTTGTCAGAGAAACGGGCGGGCTTAACGACAGCATAAAACCCTATACGGGCGAATCGGGAAACGGATTTACTTTCCACGATTATAACGCTCACGATATGCTTTACGTTATTAACGAAGCGATTCGTACTTATTATGATAAGAATGCTTGGGAAACGCTTGTAAAACGCGTGATGACCACGGATTTTTCTTGGGGGAACCAGGCGGGAGAATATGAGAAAATTTACAATAAATAATTCGGAGAACAAATAATGAACAATTTTACGGAAAAAGAAGCGGAAACGCTGATAAAAAGCAAATTATCGAGATACTTCGGCGTAACGGAAAAGGAAGCGACGAAAGAGCAGATTTATAAAGCCACCGTTATGTGTGTAAAAGATATTTTGCTTGAAAAGCGCAGCGCTTTTAACAGAAAATACAGGTCCAAGGGCGGAAAGAGAGTTTATTACCTTTGTATGGAATTCTTGCTCGGTCAATCGCTTAAAAACAACACGTACAATCTTAATATGCAGGAATCGCTCGATAAGGCGCTCAGAAAATGTTTTAATTGTTCGTTGGAAGATTTATACGATATGGAACCCGACGCGGGTCTCGGAAACGGCGGTTTGGGCAGACTTGCCGCTTGTTTTATGGACGCTTTGGCGTCGCAGAATTATCCCGCACTCGGATATTCAATAAGATATGAATACGGTTTATTTAAACAAAAAATAGTCGACGGCTGGCAAATGGAATTACCCGATATCTGGTTGCCCGGCGGCGAAATCTGGCTTACGCAACGTCAGGACAAAACCTTTAACGTTAAGTTCGACGGGTATATAAAAGAAAACTGGACGGAAAACGGGCTGAAAATCGAACATCGCGACGCAAAAGAGGTCGAGGCGGTTGCTTACGATATGATGATATCGGGGAAAGATTGCGAAGCGGTGTCGGTATTAAGACTTTGGGTTGCTCAGAACAGACACGATTTCGACATGAAAACTTTCTCGCAAGGCGATTATATGCGTTGTATGCAGGAGGATAACGAAGCAGAACTCATTTCCAAGGTTTTATATCCTTCCGACAACCACTTTGAGGGTAAATCTTTGAGGTTAAAACAACAGTATTTGTTGGTGTCTGCGTCGTTACAGGATATCGTTCAGGACCATCTTAAACGTTATGGTACGCTCGATTCTCTTCCCGATAAAGCGGCAATTCATATAAATGATACGCATCCCGCTCTCTGTATACCAGAACTTATGCGTATTTTAATCGACGAACACGGTTATTCGTGGGAAGCGGCATGGAGCATAGTTACGAGAACGGTTGCATATACCAATCATACGGTAATGAGCGAAGCGCTCGAAAAATGGAACGAAGATCTTATCGCAAGAAGGCTTCCGAGAATTTATAGTATATTAAAAGAGATTAACCAAAGATTCTGCGCCGAAATGTGGAACAGATTCCCCGGGGATTGGGATAAAATCGACCGTATGAGTATTTTCTCGCACAGTCAGATTAAAATGGCTAATTTAAGCGTTATCGCGTCGCATAAAGTAAACGGCGTTTCGGCGTTGCACAGCAAAATTATTAAAGAGAGTATTTTCAAAGATTTTAACGACGTGTTCCCCGAAAAATTTACGAACGTAACCAACGGTATCGCTTACAGAAGGTGGCTTTGTCAGTCTAATCCCGAATTGTCTTCGCTGATTACCGAATGCATAGGCGACGGGTTTGTGAAAGACGCCGCTAAACTTATCGGCTTTAAGGATTTCGAAAACGACGAAAGGGTGTTAAACGAATTAAATAAAATAAAAGCGTTAAAAAAGAAGCAATTCTGCGATTTTGCAAGGAAAAAACAGGGAATAATTATCGATCCCGAAACGATGTTTGACGTTCAGGCGAAGAGAATGCACGAGTATAAAAGGCAACTTTTGAATGCGTTATATATCATTTCTTTGTATAACGATTTAAAAGAAAACCCGAATTTGCCTGTACAGCCCAAAACGTTTATTTTCGGAGCAAAAGCCGCGCCCGGATATTATTTTGCCAAACAAATAATAAGACTAATTTGTTGCTTGTCTGAAGATATTAAGAAAAATCCTAAAATTAACGCCAAACTCAACGTTGTTTATATGGAAGATTATAACGTTACCATGGCGGAAAAACTTATGCCTTCTACCGAGATAAGCGAACAAATTTCTCAGGCGGGTAAAGAGGCGAGCGGAACCGGAAACATGAAATTTATGATTAACGGCGCGTTAACTATAGGGACTCTTGACGGCGCGAACGTTGAAATGAGAGAGGCGTGCGGAGATGAAAATATATTTATTTTCGGGCTTACCGCAAGAGAAGTTAACGAATTGTGGAGTCATGGATACAATTCCACGGGTTACTATAATAACAACAAAAAACTTGAAAAGGTTATCGACGCGTTAAATAAAGGATTCAACGGCGTGGCGTTTGACGATATCGCCAGATATTTGCTTGTCGGAAGTCCCGTTGCTGATCCGTATATGTGTCTTGCAGACTTCGGAAGTTATTGTGATATTCACGCAAAAGCGGATGAAGTTTATAAAGATAAGATGCTTTGGGCGAGGAAGAGTCTGAACAACATTGCTACGAGCGGAATATTCTCTGCGGACAGGGCAATCAGGGAATATGCCGATAATATCTGGAACTTGAAAAGGATGTAAATAAATGTTTTATAACCCACTTGATAAGTTTTATAAAAGTACCACAGGCGCCGTAAGAGAAGGAGAAAAAACCGTTTTCAGAGCGAAAAGCGATACGGGCGTTTGTTCGTTGGCAATGAGAAGAGACGGCGAGGCGGATTATGTTTATTATCCGATGTTTATTGACGGCGCTGTTTTTAAGGCGGAAATAAAACTTTCCAAGGGATTATATTTTTACCATTTTGAACTCGGAAACGGTAATAAAATATGGTGCGGAGAAGATTTTACCGGGGTAAAAACTTGTTGCCCGTCGGATTTTCAACTTACGGTTTACGATAAAAACTTTTCTGTTCCTACATGGTTAAACGGCGGAATTATCTACCAGATTTTTCCCGACAGGTTTTATAAAAGCGGAGGGTTCCGTGTTAAGGAAGAAGGTAAGGTTTACCACGAAAACGCCTCTGATACGCCGTGTTATCTGCCGGATAAAAACGGTAAAATTCTTAATAACGATTTTTTCGGTGGCAATATTGACGGAATAATCGAGAAGCTCTACTATTTGAAAAAACTCGGTGTTTCCGCGGTATATCTTAACCCGATTTTTAAAGCGTATTCCAATCACCGTTACGATATCGGAGATTATTATGAAATAGACCCGTTGCTCGGCTCGTTTGAAGATTTCGAAAAATTGATAATCGAGTCGGAGAAGATAGGTATTAAAATAATTTTAGACGGCGTGTTTAACCACGTGGGCGACGACAGTTTGTATTTTAATAAATACGGTAAATACAATTCTGTCGGCGCGTATCAAAGTAAAAAATCACCCTATTATCAATGGTTTTGTTTTGACGAATATCCCGACAAGTATAAATCCTGGTGGGGAATTACAACGCTTCCTACGACCGATAAGGAAAGCAATTATGCCGATTTTATTGCCGGTGATAACGGTGTGGTGGATTTTTACGCTAAAAAAGGCGTCGGGGGCTTTCGTCTGGACGTTGTCGACGAATTGCCCGATAAATTTGTCGCTAAAATCAGAAAAACATTAAAAAACAATAATCCCGAAGCAATGGTTATCGGTGAGGTATGGGAAGACGCGTCGAACAAAATATCTTACGACGTAAGAAGAAAGTATTTCGTTGACGGAGAACTCGATTCAGTAATGAATTATCCCCTTAAAAACGCTATACTAAATTACGTATGTAACGGAAATTCGAAAGATATTTCTTTAACGGTGAAAACGCTTATCGACCATTATCCAAAATGCGTTACGGATAATCTTATGAATATTTTGTCTACGCACGACACCGTAAGGGTGTTGTCGGCTTTAAGCGGAATAGACACAAGGGGAATGAGTAAGTCGGCGCAATCGGAACTCTCTATTACCGAACAAGCCTATCCCGAAGCGGTGGCAAGGCTTAAATGCGCCGTTGTGTTACAGTATATGTTGCCCGGAGTTCCTAGTGTCTATTACGGGGACGAAGCCGGAATGGAAGGATTCGGAGATCCTTTTAACAGAAGGTTCTATCCTTGGGGAAAGGAAAATAAAGACATATTGTCTTTTTATATAAAACTCGGGGAAATAAGAAAAAAATATTCAGCATTTAAAAAAGGTGAGTACGAAGAGATATGTTCCGAAAACGGCGGCTTTGTTTTTAAGAGATTTGACGAAAATTCCGAAGTTCTCATATGTGTAAACGTTTCGGATTCCGTTAAATTGATAAAATATAACGGAACATTAAAAAGCGAATTATACAACAACGTGTATGAAGACGTGGTTGAGTTGAAACCGTTTACGGCAGACATTTTTACGGTAAAATAAAAGTTATGCAATTTACTTGATTTTTTCAGTGAATTGTATTAATATAATAATATAATATTTTGGAGGAAATATAATGGAAACTTTAGATAAAGTAAAACAACTTATTGCGGAACATTTAAATAAATCCGTAGAAGAAATAACGGAAGACAAAGAAATCGTAAAAGATCTCGGAGCAGACTCTTTGGATATCGTAGAAATGCTTATGGCTCTTGAAGACGAATTCGGCGTTACCGTTTCAGATGAAGACGCTATAAAAATTAAAACGGTAGGCGATATCGTTAACACGATTGAAAAGAAATAATAGAATAATTGTTAAAAATAACGACGCAAAAGTTTGCGTCGTTTATTATTTTAAAAGCGTTTTCAGTTCGTTCTCAAATAATTCGATGGGTAAGCCTATTACGTTATTTACGCTTCCGCGTATTGATTTTACAAGATTGTATCCGTCCTGAATACCGTAACTTCCGGCTTTATCTAACGGTAATCCCGTATTTACGTAATTTTCGATTGTCTTATGGTTTAAATTATAAAACTGTACGTAACTACTAACGAATCTAGATATAATTTTGTCAGACATAATAATACAGTACGCCGTAATTACGACGTGTTCTTTACCGGATAACCGTGTTAAAGTATTGATTGCGTCAGATTTATCTTTTGGTTTTCCGATTATTTCCCCGTTTAAAACGACAATAGTGTCCGCGCCTAGAACGACGCAGTTTTCTTTGTTTACAAGTTTGTTAAAAACGTTTTCTGCTTTACCTATCGCGCGAGCCGTTGCGGTTTCTTCGGGAGTAGGAAAAACGTCTTTTTCTTCGTAATCGCTTTTTATTATCGAGTAGGTAAAACCGTACTTATCCAGTAAATCTTTTCTTCTCGGCGAGCCGCTTGCCAAAAATAATCGTTTCATTATGTTTATCCTTTCTTTCGAACATATTCTGTTACGTTTAAGAAAATTATACAATATAGGTTATTATATTACAAGCAATATTGAAAACAATTTTAAGTCTGTTGAGAAGACTTATCCGGAGATATTTTCGATAAAAGTTTATTATGGTTTTTATTTGTTTTATAAATCGTTGATTTTATAAAATGCTTTTGATATAATTTAATCGCATAAAGAAATCGGTCGGGTAAGAGAATGTACGAAATAATTTTAAAGAAGAACGAAGAGAAAAGGATACTTAACGGGTTTCCGTGGGTTTATGCAAACGAGGTTTCGAAAATTCTCGGAAAAGATAAACAAGGAAGCATTGCAAAAGTTTGCGCGTACGACGGGAAATTCGTCGGTATAGGATTTATAAATCATTTATCTAAGATTCTCGTCAGGATTGTTTCCTTAAAAGAAGAAACGATAGACAAAAACTTTTTTTTCGAAAGAATTAAGACTGCTAACGATTTTCGCCTTGAAACGGGGTATTCCGATAATTACAGAGTTGTTTTCGGAGAATCGGATTTTCTTCCCGGTCTTATAGTAGATAAATACGGAGATTATTTGTCGGTTCAATTTTTGTGTCTCGGTATGGACGTCAGAAAAACGGAAATCATAGAGGTGCTGACGGAAATTTTTAATCCTAAAGGTATTTACGAACGCAGCGACGTTTCCGTAAGAGAAAAAGAAGGTCTTGCAAAAGTAAAAGGTTGGCTTTACGGCGGAGGTGAGACCGTAGTTCCGATAGTAGAAAACGGTATAAAAATGCTCGTCGACCTTGAAAACGGTCAAAAAACGGGATACTTTCTCGATCAGAAAGAAAACCGTGATAACGTTAAATATTATGTGAAAGATAAAACCGTTCTCGATTGTTTCTGTAACGTTGGCGGGTTTTCTCTTTGCGCGTGCAAATACGGGGCGAAAGAAGTTACCGCTTGCGACGTAAGTGAACTTGCGCTCGATTACGTCAACAAAAACGCCGAACTTAACGGCTTTAAAGTCAATACCGTTTGCGCGGACGTATTTACTCTTCTGAGAGATTACAGAAAGGAAAAACGCAAATTCGGCGTAGTTATCTTAGACCCGCCGGCATTTACGAAATCGGCAGATACGGTTAAAGATGCGTGTAAAGGGTATAAAGATATTAATATACAAGGGCTTAAACTCGTGGAGAAAGGAGGATATCTTATTACCTGCAGTTGTTCGCAGCATCTTACCGTTCCGTTGTTTTTGAATATGATAAACGAAAGCGTGTTCGAAAGCGGAGTAAGGGCGAAACTCGTGGAGTTCAGAACGCAAGGTAAAGATCATTCCGTTTTAATCGGAACCGAGCAAAGTTTATATTTAAAAGTCGCAATACTTAAAGTGTTATAAGGAGATATTATGAGCGAAGAGTGCAGTCACGATTGTTCTTCCTGTTCCGAAAATTGTTCGTCTAAAAACGATTTCAGAGCAAAGTTGAACGATTTAAGCAGTGTGAAAAAGGTAATCGGCGTAGTAAGCGGTAAAGGCGGCGTCGGAAAGTCAATGGTAACGTCTATGCTTGCCGTTTCTTTTAACAGAAAGAACTACCGTACGGCGGTTTTAGACGCGGATATTACGGGACCTTCGATACCTAAAATGTTCGGAATAAAAGAAAAAGCGACGGGAATCGACGAAACGCATATTCTTCCTGTTAGAAGTAAGAAAGGTACGGAAATAATGTCTATAAACCTTCTTTTAGAGAACGAAGCAGACCCCGTTGTATGGCGCGGACCCGTAATTGCGGGAACCGTCAAACAATTCTGGACAGACGTTGTCTGGAACGACGTGGACTATATGTTCGTCGATATGCCGCCCGGAACGGGCGACGTTCCGCTTACCGTTTTTCAGTCTATTCCGTTGGACGGTATAGTAATCGTCACTTCTCCGCAGGAACTTGTTTCGATGATAGTTGAAAAAGCGGTAAAAATGGCGGAATTGATGAATATCCCGATAATCGGCGTTGTGGAGAATATGTCTTACTTCGAATGCCCCGATTGCGGGAAACGGCACAGCATTTTCGGTGAAAGCAATATAGAATCGGTTGCAAAAACGCACGGAATCGACGTCGTTTGTAAAATGCCGATTAACACCGAATTTGCGAAACTGTCCGACCTCGGCAACGTAGAAGATATAGACGTATCTTATCTTGAAAACATAACCGAAAAAATAGAAACATTATAACGACGGAGAAAAGAATGTATTACGTAGGAATAGATATAGGCGGCACGACGGTAAAAGGTATTATTGCCGACGAGAAAGGGAACATTGTTTGCGAAAATTACGTTGATACCGTAAAAGGCGGCGAAGGGTTAACCGCGAACGTGGTTAATCTCGTTGATATTTTATTAAAGCAATCGGGATTGAATAAAACCGATATCGTCGGTATAGGAATGGGTTCGCCTGGACTTATAAACAGCGAAGAAGGCAAAATCGTGTTTGCGGGTAACTTGCAGATACACGACTACCCGCTTGCGGACAAAGTCAAAGAAAAAACGGGAATACCCGTTAAAATAACAAACGATGCAAACGCTGCTGCTCTCGGCGAAGCAAAGTTCGGCGCGGCGAAAGAGTATTCGGACAGTATTTTTATAACGCTCGGAACGGGCGTCGGCGGCGGCGTAATTATTAACGGCAAATTATACGAAGGATATAAATCCGCAGGGACGGAACTCGGACATATGGTTATACAAAAAGACGGCGAACAGTGTTCTTGCGGAAGAAAGGGCTGCTTCGAAGCGTACGGTTCGGCAACCGCTTTGATAAGAAAAACCAAAGAAGTAATGAAAGAGCATACCGATTCTCTTATGTGGAGTAAATACAGCCTTGAAAACGTCTGCGGGAAAACTCCTTTCGATTTTTGCGACAGCGATAAATACGCAAAAGAAATCGTTGATTGGTACGTTTCTTATTTAGCGTGCGGATTGGCAAATTTTTCTAATATTTTCAGACCGCAGGTGTTCCTTATCGGCGGCGGCGTAAGCAACGCAGGCGATAAACTTATAAAACCTCTGACAGAAGAATTCGAAAAAGAGATCTTCGGCGGCAACGATTATTGTCCCGTTTTAATAAAAAAAGCGTCGCTCGGCAACAGGGCGGGGGCTTTCGGCGCGATAGCCCTGTTTTTAGACTGACAAGGTATAGATATTAGCCTTAAATATATGTCGAAATTATTAAAAGGAGTTCGTTTTTTCGAACTCTTTTTTCTTTGTTAGGAAGGGTGTTAAGGATAATTGTGCCTTTATTGATGAATTTTAGTCGGCACGTCTTAAAAAAATACGAAAAATATCGAAAAAAATTTTAAATATGCCTTAAAAACGTTTGACATAATGGTTATGCGTACATATAATAATTTTTTGTGATTGCGGTTTAGATTTATTAAACTTTTTGTTAGAAATCTCTAAACTCAAAGGAGAGTAATGCTTCTCGGAGAAAAACTGAAAGATTTAAGGCTTGCCTGCGAACTTACGCAGGAAGAGTTGGCCGACAGGTGCGAACTTACCAAGGGGTATATATCGCAACTTGAAAACGACCTTACCAGCCCGTCTATTGCGACGCTTATAGATATTCTTGCGGCTCTAGGTACGGATATAAAAGAATTTTTTTCAGATACGGAAGAAGTGGAAAAATATTCTTTTAACAAAAACGAGTTTATAGAGAAAGTTACGGACGAATACGTTCTTAACTGGCTTGTTCCCAACGCGCAGAAAAACGCGATGGAACCCGTTCATATGATCCTTAAACCTAATTGTAGTACGGACGAAGATTTTCCACACGAGGGAGAAGAGTTCGGTTACGTTATAAAGGGCGAAATAGTCCTTCTGATAGGTAAGAAAAGAACGAAGGTAAAAAGAGGCGAAAGTTTTTATTACGCCGCAAATAAAGTTCATCAGATAATCAATAAAACCAATAAGGAGGCGGAATTTATCTGGGTGTCGTCCCCGCCGTCCTTTTAAGCAAAATTTTTTTGGGAGAATATTTTTATGGAAAAAAACGAAAAAATTATCGAACTCGTTAATTTAACGAGACAGTACGAAGACGGCGTGGTTGCTGTGGATAACGTCAATCTCTACGTCAGAAAAGGCGAATTCATTACTTTTTTGGGTCCGTCGGGTTGCGGTAAAACCACGACTTTGCGTATGATAGCCGGGTTCGACAAACCTACGTCGGGAAAAATTTTGCTTAACGGTAAAGACATAAGCGAATTGCCGCCGAACAAAAGACCTATAAACACCGTTTTCCAGAGATACGCGTTGTTTCCGCATATGAACGTTTTCGATAACATTGCATTTGGCTTAAAGATGAAAAGACTGAAAGTTACTTACGAAGACGAAAACGGAAAACAATTCGATAAAATTGAAAAACTTAAAAAATGGGAAATCGCCGAAAAGGTAGAAAAAGCCTTGAAAATGGTAGATCTCGAAGGTTTTGAAAAGAGAAGCATATCTACGTTGTCGGGCGGACAGCAGCAAAGGGTTGCGATAGCGAGAGCCATAATAAACGAACCGCAGATTCTTCTGCTTGACGAACCTTTGGGCGCGCTCGATTTAAAGATGAGAAAAGATATGCAACTCGAACTTAAAGCGTTGCACGACAATATCGGCATAACGTTTATATACGTTACGCACGACCAGGAAGAAGCGTTGACCATGAGCGACACGATCGTAGTAATGAAAGACGGCGTTATTCAGCAAATAGGTACGCCTACCGACATTTATAACGAACCGAAAAACTCGTTCGTTGCCGACTTTATAGGCGAAAGCAATATTTTCAGCGGTACAATGACGGGCGATAAAAAAGTGCGGTTTATCGGTCATACTTTCGATTGCGTGGACGACTTTCCGAAAAACGAGAAGGTAGACGTAGTCGTAAGGCCCGAGGACGTTTTCCTTATGGACGAAGACAAAGGGCAGGTTAAAGGCGTTATTACGAGTTCGATATTTAAAGGCGTTCATTACGAAATGGTAATGACCGTCGGTAAAACCGAAGTCGTTATTCAGAACACAGTTGAAAGAAAGGTTGGAGAAAAGGTAAGTATTTATATCAGACCCGACGATATTCATATAATGGAAAAGGAATTTTCTTCCAACAAATACGACGGGTATATCACAAAGAAAAACACCGTTTGTTTTGCCGACGGAGAATTCGATTGCGACGTTACGCAACTTTATCCCGGTTCGTTCGTGGACGAAGAAGGTTATCTTATTACTCCCGACGGGGATAAAATCGACCTTACCGACGTTGACGTTTCGGTTGAAGTAGGATTAAAAGATATAGAAATTTCCGACGATGCGGATGCCGGCGGAGCGGTTGGTAATATCGTTTCTATGATATATAAAGGAGACCACTATCAACTTATCGTAAGAACCGATGAAAACGAAGAAGATTTTGTTTTCGATACCGAAGACACCTGGAACGAAAACGACAGAGTTTCCGTTATTATTCCGAAGGAGAAGATTAAACTTACGCTGAAAAAGGAGATTAAAAGATGACGTCTTCTTGTAAAACGGTAAAAAGGGAAGAATTTAAAAACGACGATTTTAGACCTGCAAAAATTTCGTTTTCGCGTAAATATCTTTCCGTTCCGTACGGTTTGTTTCTGATTTTGTTCGTAGTGTTGCCGTTTTTGCTAATTTTGTATTACGCTTTCACGTCCAAAACAGGCAATTTTTCTTTTGAAAACTTTGTGGATTTTTTCTCGAATCCTACGTCCGTAAGCACACTGTTCATCAGTTTTATAATAGCGATTATAACTACCGGATTGTGCATACTGATAGGTTATCCCGTAGCGTATATTCTTTCTAAAATGAAAGCGAAAAAAGGTTTTATTCTGCTGCTTTTGTTTATTATGCCTATGTGGATAAACTTCGTTTTAAGAGCAATGGCAATGAAAGAAGTTATGACGCTTTTGGGAATTTTTGCAAAAAGCGACGCTTATAACTTTATAAACACCGTCATAGGAATGGTTTACGACTTTCTTCCGTTTATGATATTGCCTCTTTATTCTATTCTTATAAAACAGGATAAATCGCTTATAGAGGCGTCTTACGACCTGGGCGCGACCAAAGCGCAGACTTTCCGTAAAGTAGTGTTACCGCTTTCTCTCCCCGGGATAGTCAGCGGCTCCACTATGGTATTTTTACCGTCCATGAGCGCGTACGTAATCAGCGATACGTTCGGTAACGGTAAAATAACCATAATCGGAAAACTTATAGAAGAACAGTTCGGTACCGGAGCAAACTGGAACGCAGGTTCCGCGATAGCGATTATATTGCTTATAATTATGTTTGCATGCACCTTCCTTTGCGGAGGGTTTAACGAAGAATCGAATGCGAGAGGTACAAACATATGATAAAGAAAATTTTATCCTGGTTGTTTTTGGCGCTTATTTTGTGCTTTATGTACGTTCCTATTCTGGTTCTTATCGTTTATAGTTTTACCGATTCTACGATAATAGGTAACTGGAACGGGTTCAGTTTTAATTTGTACGTGAAACTGTTTACCGAAGAGAGAATCAGTAAAATGCTTTTCAATACTGTTTCGTTAGCGATTATAGCAGCGTTTCTGTCTACCGTTTTAGGCACGTTGGGGGCAATCGGTCTTTATTACAGTAAAGGAAAATTCGGGAAATGCATTAAGGGAGCGTCGAGTATAAGCGTCATCAACGCGGAAATCGTTACGGCGATTTCGCTTGCCCTTGTTTTCTCTCTTATCGCTTTCGGAAAAACGTATTTTTCGCTGATAATAGGACATATGGTCTTATGTACGCCTTTCGTAGTGTTGTCGGTAACGCCGAAACTGAAACAAATGGATTCGAGCATGTACGAAGCGGCTCTAGATTTGGGCGCGTCGCCCGCAAAGGCATTATTTAAAGTGGTTCTTCCCGAAATTTTACCCGGAATTTTCAGCGGGTTTATGCTCGCCATCACTCTTTCGTTAGACGATTATATAGTAACCGCTTTTACGAAACCCGTTACCTTCGATACGATAAGCACTTACGTATACAACGCGGTTAAAAATCAGGCAAAATCCGAACTTCCCGCGCTCAGAGCGCTTTCTGCAATAATTTTCGTTATAATGATTATCGTTGTCGTTGTAATGAATATCAGAGCAAACAAGAAAACGGAGGAAATAAGATGAAAAGAGTATTCGTTCTTATTTTGACAGTGATTTTATCTTTGTTTTCTTTTGCGGGTTGCGGATCAGCGGAAACGCAAACGGTTTTAAGAATCTGTAACTGTGAAGATTATATAGACGAAAGCATATTATCGGATTTTGAAGAAAAATACAACGTAAAAATCGAATATTCCACGTTCGGAACTTTGGAAAATCTCTATAACGATATTATAATCACTCCCGATAGATACGACCTTATCTGTCCTTCCGATTATATGATAGAGAAAATGGCGAAAGAGGGAATGTTGCAGAAAATTTCTTTTACCGAAGACGGTAACTATAATACTTACGTTTCTCCTTATATTAAGGATACTTTTGAAAATATAAAGTGGAATGACGGGCAGGAGTCTCTTGCCGATTACGCAGGTTGCTATATGTGGGGGACGCTCGGACTCGTTTATAATCCCGAATACGTCGACCACGAAGATATGAAATCCTGGTCTTCTTTATGGTCGGAAAAATACAAAACGCAATCCACGATTAAAGACAGCATAAGAGATTCGATTTTTATGGGTATGGCTTACGCCAACAAAGCGGAACTAGATATGCTTTCGCTAAAATTGAAGAACGGAGAAATCGACGTTGCTGCCTATAATTCGCGTTTATCGGAAATATTCAACGATACTTCCGAGGAAAGTGTGGAAAAGGTAGAAAAATGCCTTAAAGATCTTAAAAAGAATATTTACGGATTCGAAGTAGACAGCGGTAAAAACGACGTTGCAAGCGGAAAAATCAACATAAACTTTGCATGGAGCGGCGACGCCGTATACGCAATGGATCAGGCGGAAGAACAAGGCGTAGAGTTGTGTTATAGCGTTCCCGATGAGGGCAGCAACGTGTGGTTTGACGGGTGGTGTGTTCCGAAGAGTTCAAAACAAGCCGATCTTGCAGTAAAGTTTATTGAATTTTTATCAGATCCCGAAATCGCGTGTATAAATATGGAATATATAGGATATACCAGCGGTCTCGGAGGAGAGAGATTGTTTGAAAACGCAATCGAGTGGTACGGAGTTTATTCTTTGGTAGAATCGGAAATAACGTACGCCGAATACGAAGCGTTGGTTGAAGAAGCGAAAAACAACGAAGAAAAAGCCGCCGAACTCGAAGAGTTTTTAGAAACTTACGTAATATTAAAAAACGAAAAAAAGATTTATGAAAGCGTCTACGTCGGCGAATCGGTTACCGAAACGGATGACGGGTGTTTTGTTTCGGTAAGTTATTACGATGAGGAAAGCGATGCAGTTGTTACGGAAGAAGTCGAAGTGTATAAAGCCGATTTAAGTTACTTTTTCGGTGAGGGCGAATACGTATTGTATACAGAAACGCTCGGCAGACAGTTTTCCGCGCAATATCCTACCGAAGATATTATAAACAGATGCGTCGTAATGAATTGCTATGACGAAGAAGCAAACGCAAGAATAACTCTTTCATGGGAGAGAGTTAAAGGAACGACTCTTTCTGCCGCATGGATTGTTGTTATCTCGATAATTATGGTGATTTTGATTGCGGTAGGAATTATGTATAAATTCAAACTGAAATTGTTTACCAAAAATTACGACAACGTCAAGAAAAAAGAATCTAAATACAAAATTGTGAAAGTAGAAAAATTAAACTAAAATCATTTGTAAAATTTAAACGCTCCGATAACGACAACTCGTTATCGGAGCGTT
>JAEDMA010000132.1 GCA_016295005.1 Christensenellaceae bacterium | reverse complement strand
TATAATTTTGTTATATATCAAACAAAACAAGAGGAATTGTTATGAAAGAAAAACTTTTAGACGACATCGATATTAAAATTTTAAAAATTCTTCAGAACGACGCCAGAATCCCCGTTAAAAACATTGCCGAACAGGTATTTATCTCTGCGCCGACCGTAAGAGCAAGAATAGAAGAAATGCGCAGCGAGGGCGTTATAAAAGGTTTCTATGCCGATATAGATTGTAACGTAATCGAAAGTGTTATCAAAACTTATATAAATGTTGACGTTGCTCCGAGCCTGAAAGAAAAACTGTATCAATTTTTAAACGATTCGCCATGCGTTTTGGAATGCGACAGAGTTACCGGCGAATACAGCCTTATAATAAAAACCGTATTCAAAAACACTTCGGAAATGGATAAATTTATAAACATGCTTCAGACTTTCGGCAGAACAAAAACTCAAATCGTTTTCTCGACAATTATTAATCACCGCGCGTATATCAATTAAAAATCAAGTAAAATTTAAGCGGACTCGGTTGAGTCCGCTTTTTTACCCGAACAATTTTCCATTTAAATAAGTCTGGGGGACTTTCCCTATCAGAACGCTTTCACATAACAATATCTGACTCTCGGTTTCAATCTTTCTTGCGTTTAACGGTATATTTAAGTTGACGGTACAAACCGCTTCTACGTATATCGAGTGTATCGTCTGATTTATTCCGCGCCCCTCAAACTTGCTCTTAAACGCGCATTTCACATCGGATACCGTTACCGTTTTAAAGTTTACTTTAACCCCATACCCCGAAAAAATTCTTATTCCCGTAAAAGACATAATCGGTACGGGAACCCCGTTCTCGATTTTTATGTCTATCAGTTTTTTTATGTTTTCCGCCACGCTTCGTCCGATATAATTCATTTTATACGAGTTTGCCGACATCATTACTATATCTCCGTCATTATTTTTTTCAACGGTAATCAAGTCGGAATATTCAACGGGTTTTTCAAGCGAAAGCAACACGGCGTTGTTTGAACACTCAGTCGAAACAGAACGAAAAAAATCTTCGCAAACACTTTCTATCTGCGTTATAACAATATAATTATAATAAGTCGCAAATCCACCGAGTATAATTATAAAAAGCAGGATTTTAAGAGGTCTTTTTCTGCGCCTTTTCCTTTTTAAAAGATTTTCGTTACAACATTCTATCACGTTATATTTTATAACGCGTCAGTTCTTTTTAGACCTTGGCTTAAAAATTAAAGCAAAAACGTATCCGAACACTACCGCTGCCGTTATCCCCATCGAAGCGGCTTTCAAACCGCCGGTAATTGCATCGAAAAGAGATTTTTCTGCGCCTTTCATTGCGCCGTCGGCAAGAAGATACCCGAATCCGCTTATCGGAACGGTCGCCCCCGCCCCGGCAAAGTCGACAAGATATTGATATACTCCTATACTTTGAAGAAAAACGCCCGACAAAAGAAAATAAACAAGTATTTTTCCCGAGGTTATTTTAGTATAATTTATGAGCAATTGCGCTATCGTACATATTGCCCCGCCTACCACGAAGGCTTTGATAAAAGACAATGTTATTTCCATTTTTTACACTCCTATTTCCACCGCATGCGAAATCGACGGAATGCTTTCCCCTTGCTGAGTAGTCAACGAGGACAGAAGCGCCCCGGTTGCCGCTAAAAGAATTTTTTTATATTTTTTCGCTTTAATCAAATTATATAAATAAGAACAAAAGACAAGCGCGCTGCATCCCGCGCCGCTTCCGCCCTGATACTCGCTTTCTTCCATATTAAAAACCATTTCTCCGCAATCAACGTGTTGCCTGTCGACGTCCATTCCTTTTTCCCATAAAAGGTCTTTTAGTATTCTCGAACCGAACGAACCGAGATCCCCCGTAACAATCAAATCATAATCTTCGGGAGACGAGTTTGTGTTTTTAATATGGTTAAATATAGTATCTGCCGCAGCGGGAGCCATAGCAGCCCCCATATCGTTTGCGTCGGTCACCCCGAAATCTTTTACTGTTCCTATTGTTGCGCGCGAAATATACGGCATACCCGCCGTATAAACACCCAAAAAACAACAACCCGCGCCGGTTACGGTCCATTGTGAAAGAGGAGGTCTTGTACACCCTAATTCCAAAGGATAACGATATTGTCTTTCTGCGGAAGAAAAGTGACTGCTCGTTCCTGCTATCACGCCGTTTAAATATCCGCCGTCTATCATGGAGGCACCCAAAAGCAATGATTCGGTAAAAGACGAACAGGCGCTGTACACCCCTAAAAGAGGTAACCCGACTTCCCTTGCGGTAAAACTTGCTGTTATATTCTGGTTTAACAAATCTCCTAAAATCAACGCGTCTACGGTATTGTTTTCAATTTTATCAATCAAACTTTTTACCGCCGTATACATGATTTTTCTTTCCGCTTTTTCAAACGTTTTTTCTCCGAAGGTGTCTTCGCCTATTACCATATCGTAATACTTTCCGAGAGTACCTTTGCCTTCTTTCGGACCCGCGACCGTATAAGTTTTCAATATGCTCGGTTTGGTCTTAAAATATATCGTATTCATCAAATATACCCTTTTAACTAAAACAAATTTATAAAGTAATAAACAAGCCCGACAAGAACGCCGCTTGCAACTCCGAACACGATAATAGGTCCGGCAATCAAAAACATTTTCGCCGCCAGACCGTAAATGTAGCCTTCCGATTTAAACTCCATTGCCGGCGAAACGACGGAATTCGCAAAACCCGTAATCGGAACGATTGATCCGCCTCCCGCATATTTTCCTATTCTGTCGTACACGCCGAGTCCGGTAAGTAACGCCCCTAAAAAAACCATTGTCATGGAAACGTAAGAAGAAAGTTCGTCTCCGCTAAGCCCGAAAGCCTGTTCGTATAGCGTTCTGATTCCCTGACCTATAACGCAGATAAATCCACCCACCCAAAACGCTCTGAAAAGAGTTCGCGTCTCTTTTGTTTTCGGCGCGGTAAGACTTACGTATTTAAGATAGTTCTGATTTGCATAATCAATTGTTTCTTTCATTGCTTCTCCTGCTTGTTTTTTATTTCTTTAATCAACACTTCTCTTTCGGATAAATTCGTCATATATTCGTATTTTTTATATTGTGATTTCATATTTTAAATTTACCCGTTTATTATTTTTATATACAAAAAAGCGACTAAATTTTTAGTCGCATTTTATCTATTATTTTGTTTTCGATTCTTGAAATCTGAACTTGCGAAACACCTAAACTTTCGGCAATTTCGCTTTGAGTTTTATCCCTGAAATATCTTAATATTACGATTTTCTTTTCTCGTTCCGTCAAAGAATCTATAATATTCGAGATATGAATTTTATCAACGATATCGTCTTCGGTCGTAGAATACGGAATTTTATCAATCAATTCCGTTCCTTCTTCTTC
>JAEDMA010000131.1 GCA_016295005.1 Christensenellaceae bacterium | reverse complement strand
TGAAATTCGGCGCAAAAATGCCTGCAAATGCTACGCGCTTGCGCATTTTTGCTTGAATTATAATACGCGTAGAGAGTTTGTTTTCACAAACTCGGCGCTAACGCGCCTAGCGTAACTGCGTTACGCCTGCGCTCTTGAAAGCAATCGTAAAAATGTCCTTGCAAGCAAACATTTTTACTTATGTTATATCTACGACACCACCGCAATAAATTGCGGTCGCGACAAAAGTCGCTCTGCGGCTTACCTACGGTAATCCGCGTGTCTCGATGAAATACTGCGAAGTTCCAAACCCTTGCAAGCAAGTTTGTAACTTCTTGTATTATAATATAAGCACAGAAGTGTTCAGGGAACACTTCGGGGCTAATCGCCCCACGCGAATTTTTATTCTAAAATTTGCACGCTCTCTTGAAATTCGGCGCAAAAATGCCTGCAAATGCTACGCGCTTGCAAAAGTTAACGATTATATTATATGGGCGTTCTGGAAGACAAATTAAAACTTTTACCCGAAAACCCCGGCGTTTACGTTATGCTTGACAAAGACGGGCAGATTATTTACGTCGGTAAGGCGAAAAATTTAAAAAACAGGGTAAGACAATACTTTTTTAATTCGGTAAAAACCGATAAGGTTATGGCGATGGTAAGTAACGTCGCCGACTTTTACTATATCATTGCGCCCAGCGAAATAGACGCGTTGTCTTTAGAAAACAATCTCATAAAAAAACATAAACCGAGATATAACATTTTACTGAAAGACGACAAAACCTATCCCTATTTAAAAGTAAATCTAAAAGAAAGATTCCCGGCGTTCAAAGTGACCCGTAAAATCAAAAAGGACGGTGCCAGATACTTCGGTCCGTTTATGGGCGGCGTGAACGTTAACGGCGTAACCGAAACGCTTAATCTCGTGTTCGGCGTTCGCCCCTGCGATAAAACGCTCGTCGAAGGGAAAAGGATAAAGCCGTGCTTAAATTACCATATCGGCAAATGTTCCGCGCCTTGCGCGGGGTATATTACCGAAGAAGAGTACGATAAAAAAGTGCGCTCGGCGATAGATTTTTTGAACGGCGATATTTCCGAAACGGAAAAAATCTTAAAAGAAAAAATGCTCGCCGCGGCAAACGAAGAGCAGTTCGAACTTGCGCTTAAATATAAAGAAAATCTTTTAAGTTTAGAAAAAATCAAATTAAAACGAATAACGTCGTTAAACAAATTTTTAGACGCCGACGTGATTTCTTACCGCGCCAACGGATTATACGCGGCGGTAAGTCTTCTTGTGGTAAGAAAGGGAAGAATGCTCGGAGGGAAAAGGTTTTCCTTCGAAAGCGTCTGCAAAACGGAGGCGGAAGGTCTTTCGGAATTTATTTTAAGGTATTATCAGAGCGATTCCGATTTTCCCGACGAAATTATAACCGACGGCGAAACGGAAGATTCTAAGGTAATAGAAAAGTTTTTCAAAGACAGTTACGATAAAAACGTTACGCTCGTCTGTCCCGAACAGGGAATGAGAAAGCAACTCGCCGACATGGCGAGAGCCAACGCCGACGAACATCTTGAAACGGCGGTGGACAGAATCAGACACAAAAACGACATAACGGTAGTCGCTTGTAAGAGATTACAGGAGATTTTAGGATTAAAACGTTATCCGCGGCGTATGGAATGTTACGATATTTCACATATAAGCGGTACGGACAAGGTCGGCAGTATGGTCGTTTTTACCGACGGCGAAAAGGACGGGGATTCTTACCGCCGATTCAGGATAAAAACCATAGAAGGGTCGGACGACTTCGCGTGTTTGCAGGAAGTATTGAAACGCCGTATCGAAAGAATGAGAACCGACCCCGATAAATTCCCGAAACCCGATCTCATAATCATCGACGGCGGTAAAGGGCAACTTTCCAGCGTAAAAGAGATTTTCGACGAAGAAGGCGTTACGGATATAGACCTTATCTCGCTTGCCAAAAGAGAAGAAGAAATATTTTTGCCGGGCAATCCCGTTCCCGTCGTTTTGCCGCACAGCGATTACTGTTTAAGGCTTATGCAGAGAATCAGGGACGAAGCGCATAGATTCGCCATTACCTATCACAGGAATTTAAGGGGTAAAAGGGCTCTTTCTTCCGTTCTCGGCGAAATAAAAGGGTTAGGGGAAAAACGTATAAACGCTCTTTTGGAAAAGTTTAAGGACGTGCAGGGCATATCTTCCGCAACAGAAGAAGAACTGACTGAAACGGAAGGTATAGGCGAAAAACAGGCAAAAATCATAATCGAATATTTAACCAAGGAAAAATTAAGATGAAATATCGGCTGATGTTCTCCGATTACGACGGAACTTTCGGCGTCGGAACGGAAATAGACGTTGAGTCCGTTGCGGCGGTAAAAGAATTCGAACAAAAAGGCGGAAAGTTCGTTATCTGTACGGGGAGAATGTATTGTTCCATAATAAAAACCTGCCGTAAATACGGGCTGAAAGGACTCGTTATATCCTATCAGGGAGCGATGATAAACGAAATAGAAACGGGTAAAACGGTTTTGTCGGGCGGCGTTCCGCAAAATCTTGCGCTTTCCGTTTTCAACGATATGGAAAAAGAAGGAATGCAACCTATCGCCGAAATCGACGACGTTCTTTATTACGATTACGAATCCGACCTTATTAAAACTTACGAAAAAATCGGCGACGTGAATATGCGAAAAATTCCCGACGTTATAGAGTTCGTTAAAAATACCGAAAGACCTTTTCTGAAAGTGTGCGGAGTATGCGAAATCGAAAAGACTAAATTTTTGACGGAAAAATTCGCCGAAAAATATAAAGGAAAACTCATAATAAACAACGGCGCGCCTTATCTTGTGGAAGCGGTAAACCCCGCGTACACCAAGGGCAACGCGGTAAGATTTATAGCAAAACGTTACGGTATACCGCTTAAAGAAGTAATCGCGATAGGCGATTCCACGAACGACCTTGAACTCGTCGGCGGACCGTGGCGGGGGGTTGCCGTAGGCGACGGCTCGGAAGAACTTAAAAAGGTTACCGACGAAGTGACCGTGCCGTATAAATCGCACCCCGTAAAAACGATACTCGAAAAATACTGTCTTTAACTATAAGGATAATTATGAAATACGAAATGATGGTTTCCGATTTTGACGGAACTTTGGGAAGATTAAGCGAAATAAACGCGGAAACGGTAGAAGCCATAAAAGAATTCGAACAAAAAGGCGGCAAATTCGTTATCTGCACGGGCAGAATGTACTGTTCTATCGAAAGAATATGTCTTAAATACGGATTTAAGGGAGCGCTTATAGCCTATCAGGGGGCGCTTATAAAAGACGTTGAAAGCGGTAAAGAAATTTTTTCCGGCGGAATAAAAAAAGACCTTTTAATAAAAGTCGTGGACGAGTTCGTTGAAGACGGCTTACAAGCGGTAATATTCAAAGACGACA
>JAEDMA010000025.1 GCA_016295005.1 Christensenellaceae bacterium | reverse complement strand
TTGCGGCGCTTTGTATCCCGAAACGCTTGTTAAAAGAGTGTTAAGATACGGCGCCGATATGGGGTTTGCGTTTGACGGAGATGCCGACAGGTTGATTGCTGTAGACGAGAAAGGACAGATTATCGACGGCGACCAGATAATTTACGCGTTGGCGCTTTATTATAAAAAACAAGGCAAACTTCACGGCAACGCGGTTGTCGGAACGCGTCATACCAACATGGCGATAGAAGAGGCGCTTAAAAAGAACGACATCGAACTTATAAGAACCGATATCGGAGATAAGTACGTTCTTGCCAAACTTTTGGAAAAGAATTTGACAATCGGCGGCGAACAGAGCGGTCATATAATTTTAACCGATAAGGGTACCACCGGTGATGGAATTCTGTCGGCTATAACTCTCGCGAATATGGTTATTTCCGAAAAGAAAAAGATGTCCGACGTAGTAAGCGTAAAACTTTTCCCGCAATCCAACAAGAATGTTTTGGTTTCCGATAAGTTTCACATTATGAATAACGAACAATTAAACGACGAGATTGCAAAATATACTAACGAATTGTCCGGAAAAGGAAGAGTAATGTTGAGAGCTTCCGGGACCGAGCCGAAAATCAGGGTGATGGTGGAAAGTAAAGATTCCGCGCTTAATGAAAGTATTGCCAAAAATCTCGTATTGCTTATTGAAAAAATCGATAAAGGAATATAACGATCAGGATCAGCGCCGCGAAAAATGAACGATTTTTGCGGCAAACCTTATGGTTATATAAATATTCAAAATTAAAAATCAATTTTTCATTAGGATATTATCCGATAATTTCCGCCTTTTAACGGGCGGAAAATTTATTTTAAAAGAGCGGATAACGTTTACAAAAAAAAATTAATGTGTTATACTGTAACTGTAATAATAGGGTTTTTAGGAGCAAATATGGATAGCAAAAATCTTTCCCTTCTTACAGACTTTTACGAACTAACCATGATGAACGGGTATCTTCGTCACGGTAGAAAGGATGAAGTGGCTGTTTTTGACGTGTTTTTCAGACAAAACGGAATTATAACGTACTCGCTTGCCTGCGGACTCGATCAGGTAATCGATTACATATTGAATCTGCATTTCGATGAAGAAGACATAAAGTACCTTGAAAGTCTTAATTCGTTTGATAAAGAATTTTTGGACTATTTAGGAAACTTTTCTTTTTCGGGCGATATTTACGCCGTTCCGGAAGGAACCATGGTTTTCCCGGGAGAGCCGATTTTAACGGTAAAAGCGCCTGTAATGGAGGCGCAACTTATAGAAACCGCGATTCTTAATATCGTAAACTTCGAAACGTTGATTGCTTCTAAGGCCGCAAAGGTTTGTTATGCCGCAAAGGGCGATACGATTATGGAATTCGGACTCAGAAGAGCGCAGGCTCCGGACGCCGGCATATACGGCGCAAGAGCAGCTGTTATCGGCGGATGCGCTTCGACGTCAAACGTTCTTGCCGGTAAAATGTTCGGAATACCCGTTTCGGGAACACACGCTCACAGCTGGGTGATGAATTTTAAGGACGAATATACCGCGTTTCTTGAATATGCGAAAATATATCCCGATAACGCGTTGTTGCTTGTCGATACTTACGATACGTTAAAAAGCGGCGTGCCTAACGCCATTAAGGTTTTCGACGTTCTTAAAAAAGAAGGGTATAAGCCTAAAGGAATAAGGCTTGATTCGGGCGATCTTGCTTATTTAAGCAAAAAGGCAAGAAAAATGCTTGACGACGCAGGGTATCCCGATGCAAAAATTTGCGCTTCGGGAGATCTTGACGAATATTTGATAGAGTCGTTAAAAAACCAAGGCGCTTGCATAGATTTCTGGGGCGTCGGAACCAAACTTATAACAAGCGCTGATATGCCGGCTCTCGGCGGCGTGTATAAACTTTCCGCAGTTTATGAAAACGGAAAAGAAATTCCGAAAATTAAAGTTTCCGACAACGAAGCGAAAATCACGAATCCCGGGTTTAAAAATATTTACAGGGTGTACGACAAAAAGTCGGGTAAAGCCGAAGCGGACTGTATTGTTTTAAGAAGCGAAGAAAAGGTAGACGAAAGTAAACCTCTTTTGCTTACTCATCCTACGTATAGGTGGAAAACGATAGAGTTTACCGATTATAAAGTAAGATACTTGCAAGAAGAAATCTTTAAGGATGGTAAACTTGTTTACAAAAGACCTTCTTTACCCGAAATACAGGCTTATACGAAATCCGAACTTGACAGTTTTTGGGATGAATATAAGCGTCTTGACAGTCCGCATCTGTTTAAGGTGGATTTGTCCGATAAATTGTACGAACTAAAAAAGAGTATGCTCGAAAGTTTGCGCGGCATAAAAAAATAATAATATGGCAGGTTAATTTTGGAATTAACTAAAAAAAAGTATAAGAAAGAAGAGGTTTTGGAACTTCTTAAAGAATACAAATCGGAAAGCAATGAAAAAATCGACGATTTGATTTTTAAACTGGAAGCGATTAAAAAAGAAAAATCGTTGGCGGAAGCCGAACTTTTTTCCTACAAACAAAAAGAATCTCTTATCAATAAGTCTTTGGAAGACGCGCGCGCGTATGCCGACGCGATGCAAAAAGAAACCGATTTAAAGTATTATCTGGAAGAAGAAAAACTTAAAAAATTTTCGGCAAAATGGAAGTCTTATTTCGGGTATCTTAAAGAAAAATATCCGTTTTATCCCGCTTTGAATGAAAGAGAGGCGTTGGTTGAAAAGGTAAACGGGCTTTTCGGGAACAGTTCGCCGACGCAAGCGATTCTTAAGGCAGACGAGTTGCTTTCAGGCGAAGAAAGAGAGTTTAATCCGCAAGAACGTATAAACGATTATATTTCCGCGACCGGCGATAACGGGTTTAATCTCGAGGAAGTGTTAAACCCGGGCGAACTTAAATTGGAGGACTTATGCAAGGAACTCGGCTTAATGGAAGACGAATAGTATCGGAAATTATACCGATTATCGTGCTTATCGCCACGATTGTTATAGACCGTGTTACTAAAGCGTATATAGAGAGAATTTACGCCGAAGGTTGGCGAGGGACGACTGTTATAGAAGGCTTTTTCGAAATAACGCGCAGTTTAAACAAGGGAGCTGCGTGGAGTTTGTTTGCCGATAAAGAATGGGGGCAGACTTTTTTTAAGATTTTAACTTTAATTGCATTACCCTCTTTTATGGCATATTACGTTTTTGCGGTTATAAAAGATAAAAAATGGCTAAAATACGCTTTGTCGTTCATTATCGGCGGCATGATCGGTAATTTTATCGACAGAATAGCGTTCGGCGCCGTAACCGATTTTTTAAGTTTCACGTTCGGCACTTACGTATTTCCTACATTCAATATGGCGGATACTTTTTTGTGCGTAGGCGTTGCAATGCTTATGATATATTATCTGTTTTTAGACGACAGCGCATTGTTTGGAAAAAATGGAAAAAAAGAATTATCAGATAAACAATAACTACGCGGGGAATCGTGTTGACGTTTTTTTGTCGGAGGCGACGGGTTTTACTCGTTCGAGAATAAAAAAATTATGTGACGACGGGGAGGTTACCGTTAACGACGGAATCGTTAAAGCAAATAAAATTTTGAAAATAAACGATTTAGTAAGCGTTTACGTTCCCGACAATAAAGAATTGGATTTATCGCCCGAGAATATTCCTATCGACGTCGTGTATCAGGACGAAGACGTTGCGGTAATAAATAAGCCGCAAGGAATGATAGTTCATGCGGGAAACGGAACGAAAGGAAGTACCCTTGTAAACGCCTTGCTATATCATCTGGACAGTTTGTCCGGTATAAACGGCGTTATAAGACCGGGAATAGTACATAGAATCGATAAAAACACGTCGGGGTTACTGGTTGTTGCGAAAAACGATAACGCGCACTTAAAACTTGCCGCGCAGTTGCAGGATAAAACGTGCAGAAGAATATATCTTGCTCTTTTAGACGGAAACGTAAAAGAGGATAAGGGAACGATAAGAACTTTTATCGGAAGAGATAATAAGGACAGAACGAAAATGGCGGTTACGGCTTTCGGCAGAGAAGCGATAACCGACTATAAAGTGATAAAAAGATATCAGAATTATACTCTGTGCGAATTTTCGTTGCGTACGGGGAGGACTCACCAGATAAGGGTTCACGCTAAATATATCGGACATCCTGTGGTCGGGGACCCCGAATACGGGCATAAAAACGGCAAATTTAAGTTAAACGGTCAACTTTTGCATGCGAAAGAATTGACTTTCGTTCATCCGAGAACGGGCGAGAAAATGACGTTTACGGCGCCGTTGCCCGATTATTTCGTCAAAGTGCTGAATAAATTAAAAGAAATATAAATAAGGAGAAACTTTAATGAGTAAAGACAATAACAATTTGGGGACCAAAAAGGGTTGGATGAATCTGTTTTCTTTTATCGTACTTATAATAGCGGCCGTGTTGATTGTTATAAGACGTTTACTTCCCGCTATCGGGGTAGACGTTTCAGGTCCTTTTTTTACGATTTTAGACACGATTAAAGACTTATTGTTGTTAATCGTTATCGGCGTAACCGCATATGCGTTTGTAAAACCCCTGAAAAAAGGTTGGAAAATCGTTTATGCGGTCGCAATCGTCGTTTTTGCAATCGGAATAGTACTTGCTTGGATTTAACTTAGGAGAGAATTGTAATGGCAAAACCCTTGGTTGCCGTTGTAGGCAGACCGAACGTAGGCAAGTCTACGTTTTTCAATAAAGTTGTCGGAAAGAAAATTTCCATAGTGGAAAACTTTCCCGGCGTAACGAGAGATCGTTTGTATGCCGATGCGGAATGGTGCGGGCATTATTTTACGCTTGTCGATACCGGCGGGTTAGAATTAAAATCTACCGACGAAATGTGGATGCATATTCAAAAACAAGCAGAAATCGCGATTGAAACGGCAGACGTGATTATATTGTTTACCGATGTTAAAACGGGGCTTAACTCCGGCGACGAAGACGTGGCGATGAAACTTCGCAAATCTGGTAAACCGATAGTTCTTGCAGTAAACAAACTTGATAATTACGACCCCGAAAAACTTTATGATTTTTATAATCTGGGGTTGGGGGAACCTTTCGGTATTTCGGCTGAGCACGGTACGGGTATAGGCGATCTTTTAGATGAGGTTGTGTCACATTTCAACGATACGGGAGAAAAAAACGACGATGAATACATAAAACTCGCCGTAGTCGGAAAACCTAATGCGGGGAAATCGAGTTTATGTAATAAACTACTGGGGTTTGATAGGACGATTGTGTCAGACATAGCAGGTACTACGAGAGACGCAATCGATACGCCTTTTAAGTATAAAGACAAAGATTATATGCTTATCGATACCGCAGGTATCAGAAAAAAGAAAAGCGTTGAAGAAGACCTCGAATATTACAGCGTTTTAAGAGCGTTGGGAGCGATAAGAAGAGCGGACGTCTGCCTTATTGTTATCGATGCCGAACAAGGCATTACCGAGCAGGACGTTAAAATTTGCGGTTACGTTCACGAACAGGGAAAGCCTTCCGTTATCGTTATGAATAAGTGGGATCTTATCGAAAAAGACACCAACACCGTAAACAAATTTAATGCGGATCTTTCCGAAGCGCTTAAATTTATGGATTACTTTAAATCGGTATATATTTCGGCAAAGACGGGTCAGCGAACGGATAAAGTCCTGGATATAGCCGAAACGGTTTTTAATAATTCAAGGCGCAGGGTTTCTACCGGTCAACTCAACGATTTGATTTTGGATTGCGTAAGGATCAGCGAACCGCCTTCATATAACGGCAGAAGATTAAAAATAATGTACGTTACGGAAAACGACGTCAATCCGCCTTCGTTTATCTTTTTTGTAAACGATACCGGACTTATGCATTTTTCTTACAGAAGGTATCTTGAAAATTGTTTGAGAAGGGCGTACGATTTTTCGGGTACGCCGATTAAATTATCGGTAAGGGCAAACGATTCAGATGAGTAACGCGGTTTTGCTGATTATAATTGCCGTTTTGAGTTACGCTTTCGGTAACGTAAACTGGGCAAGAATTATATCAGGATTAAGACATAAAGACATAACCAAAATGGGTAGCGGAAACCCCGGTACTCTTAACATGAGCAGGAATTTCGGGCTGAAATTCGGTTTGCTTACTTTCTTTCTCGATATTTTAAAAGGCGTTTTGCCGACTCTTGTTTCCTACCTTGTTTTATCGGGTAAAACATTTAAGGGGTCGGATTTTTACGTTTCGGATCTTGCGATATATTTAAGCGGATTGTGCGTCGTTTTAGGACATATTTATCCCGCGGCGTTTAAATTTAAGGGCGGAAAGGGCATTGCTTCCACGATAGGTGTTTTTCTTGTCTGTGAATTCGTTCACGGATGGCAATGGGGAATGGTCAACGTTATGGCTCTTATTGCGGCGGCAGTTTTTATTTATATCACCGAATTCGGCGCAATGGGTTCGTTTATCGCAATAACGCCGCCGGCTATAGGCGGAAGCATCAGACTGTATTTGACTTATGCGCAAAGCGCGTCTGATATAAACGTGATATTGTGCATAATAGTAAATATGCTTATATTTTCAATTTGCTTGTTTACATGGTTTGCTCACAGAAAGAATATCGAGAGAATGTTATCGGGCGATGAGCATCCGACTTCCATAAAAAGCATGGTCGTAAAAAGACGAGCGGAAAAACTGCAAAAGAAAGAAGAAAATAAACAGTGACATAAAAAATAAAAAAAATTTCATAAAAAAAATAACCTCTCATATATTAGTTTTGTAATCTGTGGGAGGTTTTTTATGGAAAAATACGACATTTATAAAGATATTTCGCGCCGGACGGAAGGGGATATCTATATCGGGGTGGTAGGTCCCGTAAGAACGGGTAAATCAACTTTTATAAGTAAGTTTATGGAAAAAGCGATAATGCCTAACATAAGCAATAAACTTCATAAGCAAATCGCAACCGACGAAATGCCGCAATCGGCGGAAGGGAAAACGGTTATGACGACGCAGCCGAAGTTTATTCCCGCGAATGCCGTAAAAGTACAATTTAAAAATAAAACGAGCGCAAACGTAAGACTCGTGGATTGCGTAGGGTATATGGTTGACGGAGCAAACGGGCATCTGGAAGAAGGAAAGCCGCGCTTGGTAAAAACTCCGTGGAGCGACGAAGATATTCCTTTCGAAAAAGCCGCCGAAATCGGTACGAGAAAAGTAATAAAAGAATATTCGACGATAGGGATAGTCGTAACGACCGACGGTAGTTTTACGGAAATTCCTCGTGAAAATTATCGTAAATGCGAAGAACGGATAGTTAATGAACTAAAAGAATTGAATAAACCTTTCGTCGTGGTGTTAAACTGTAAAAATCCGTCCGCAGACGAAACTGTTTCTCTTTGCAAAGAAATGGAAGAAGTTTACGGCGTACCCGTAATACCTCTTAACGCTCTCGAAATCGACGAAAAATCAATCGGCGACGTTATGGAAAGATTGCTTTATCAATTCCCGATGCTCGGAATCAACGTAAACATTCCGAGATGGCTTTGCGCGCTGCCTGCGGAAAGTCCGATTATAAAAGAAATCCTTGACGAAGTAAAGGGGGCAACCGAAAACATAAGCAAAATGTGCGATTATCCCGAATTAAACGGATTGTTTTCGGAAAGCGATAAATACGAACCTATTACGTTATCCGAAATAAAACTCGACAAAGGCACGGTAGAATGCGAAATTAAAGCGAAAGACGGATTATTCTATAAAGTATTGTCCGAAGAAACGGGCGACGTGATAAACAACGATTACGAACTTATGTATTTTATAAAGACTTTCTCCGCGGAAAAGAGAAAGTACGAAAAAGTGAAAGACGCGTTGAAACAAGCAGAGGATACGGGATACGGCGTCGTAATGCCGACAGTAGAAGATATGAACCTCGAAGACCCGTTGCTTGTTAAAAAAGGCGGAAGATACGGTTTAAAACTTAAAGCGAGCGCACCGAGTCTTCATATTATGAAAGTTGACGTTTCTGCGGAGGTTTCGCCTATCGTCGGTTCGGAAAAACAGGGCGAGGAAATGGTAAACAGCCTTATGAAACGATTTGAAGACAATCCGTCCGAAATGTGGAATACCGACATGTTCGGTAAATCGCTGCACGATATGGTGGGCGATAGTTTATCCGATAAAATAAACGGACTGCCGAAGGAAACTTGCGGCAAACTCCGTAAAACGTTGACGAGAATAGTGAACGAAAACCGCGGCGGCATTATCTGCATTCTCCTATAAAATAAAGAGTTTTTCATAGTTGACAAAACAAAACGTAACCTTAAGACAAAAATTAATCGTAGTTTTTTATTTTTTCTCTTAATTTGCTTGACAATACAGAACAAACGTATTACTATATTAGTAAATTCTAATATAGTTAAGGTAAAAAATGGAGACAGATAAGAGCGTTCATAAGAATTTGCTTGATATGATAACCGACCCGAAGAAATTTTTTAATAACGTGGATAGGGCGAGCGTGATTTTTTCTCTTCTCGGAGACGAAACTCGTATGAAGATAATACTTGCGCTTTCTTACGGGGAACTGTGCGTTAACCATATTTGCGAAATCACAGGGGGAAAACAATCCGCTATTTCTCAGCATTTAAGACGGCTTAAGGACAATAATATAGTAAAGAGCAGAAAATACGGCAACCTTGTCTTGTATTCGCTTGCAGATAATCATATAAGCGAAATCGTAAAACAATGTCTCGAACATTTAAATTGTAAGCACGATTAAAATTAAATAATACTTTAAAAAGCAATAAATTCATTATTGCTTTTTAAAACGATTAGTATATTAGTAAATTATAATATTATTATAAAGGAATGATATTATGGAAGAAAAAAAAGCATGTACCGAAAGGGGTTGTCATTGCGGCGATCATTTGTTCGAAGAAAAAGAAAACTCGGGCGAGAAGGAATCGCTCTTTAAAGAATACGGATCGGATATATTAAAATTGGTATTGTCGTCCGTCATTATCGGGCTGACTTTTTTGCCCGCAATAGAGAGTATCGTATGGCTTAAATACGTTATGATAGGAGTATCCTGGCTTATATGCGGACTCGAAGTGTTTATGGAGTTTGTAAAAAACGTATTTCACGGCGAGTTTTTTGAAGAAAGTACGCTTATGATAATATCGTCGCTTGTGGCGATCGCTATGGGCGAGTTCTTCGAGGGCGTATTTATAATGGTATTGTTCTGCTTTGGCGAATTGTTGGAAGATATCGCGACCGATAATTCGAGAAGAAGCGTTTGCGCCCTTTCCGAACTTAAGGACGTAAAAACGCATCTTGTGGACGGTAAAGGAATAAAAGACGTCTCTCCCGAAGAAGTAGAAGCGGGTAGCGTAATCGAAGTAAGAAAAGGGGAAAAGGTCCCTATCGACGGTGTTCTTTGTTACGACGCGGGGTCTTTCGATACGAAAGCGATAACAGGCGAAAGCAAATTGTATAATGCGGAAAAAGGCAAAGCTGTACTAAGCGGTTATATAAACGCGGGCGAAGCGGTTTATATAAGAACCACAAAATTGTATAAAGACAGTACCGTGGCGAGGATAATAGACCTCGTAGAAAACAGCATCGAAAACAAGGCGAAGAGCCAGAAATTCATAACGTCTTTCGCCAAGGTTTATACTCCCGTGGTTGTGGGGCTTGCGCTGTTGGTTGCGGTTGTCGTTCCTTTGTTCGACGCGTACAATTTTACCAAATGGATTTATAAAGCTTTGTCTTTCCTTATAGTTTCTTGTCCTTGCGCTCTTGTTATTTCGGTTCCTTTGGGATATTTTGTCGGAATCGGAAGCCTTGCTAAAAAAGGAGTTCTGGTTAAAGGAAGCAATTATATTGATTTGCTTGCAAAAACCGACGCAGTGGTATTCGATAAAACAGGTACTCTTACGAAAGGAAACTTCGCTTGCGAAAACGTCGAAGTATTTGACGGCGATAAAGACGATATTTGTGTTAAAGCGCTTTCGCTTGAGGGAAAATCAAACCATCCCCTTAAAACGGCATTAGAAAACTATTATAAAGCGGATAAACTATCGGAAGTCGAAAATTTCAGAGAGGTTGTAGGTAAAGGCCTTTGCGGGACTATCGACGGTGAAAAATGCTCTATCGGGAACTATAAGTTGATGGCGGAAAACGGCGTTGAATGCGAAAAGGACAGTTATAACGGCACGGTGCTTTATTTTGCGGAAGAAGGCAATCTCAAAGCAAAATTTTATATCTGCGACGAAATCAAAGAAGAAAGTTACTCCTTAATAGAGAAATTAAGGAAACTCGGCGTAAGCGAAACGACCGTGTTAAGCGGAGATAAGAGCGAAATCGTCAAAGCGGTTGCGAACAAAATCGGAGTTAAAAACAGTTACGGCGATTTATTGCCCGAAGAAAAACTCGAATTATTCAAGAAAATCAAAGAAAATAAAAAATGCGCCGTTTACGTCGGCGACGGCATAAACGATTCTCCGGCGCTTGCTCTTGCGGACGTAGGCGTTTCGTTCGGTAAACTCGGCAGCGACGTTGCAATAGAAAGTTCCGACGTAATTATTGCGGACGACGACTTAAGCAAACTTCCTCTTTCAATAAAACATTCAAAGAAAGTAAAGAAAGTAGTTGTCGAAAATATCGTATTTCCGATAGGAATAAAAGTGGCGATTATGGTATTAAGCATAGTTTTGCCGCATATGCCGTTATGGGTTTCCACATTGGGCGACGTGGGCGTTTTGCTTATTGCGATTGCCAACTCTTTAAGAAACTATCGTGTTCAAAAAGTTAAATAAAATTTGTTTATAAAGACGGATTCTGCGAAGCGATATTTATATAAAAAAATTGTAATTTTTGATAAAAAATTGTCCTTTAAACGATTGACAAACTTTATTTTATGTTTATAATATAATTTAGCACTTGAGTGGTGAGAGTGCTAAATTATTTTATAAATCGAAACGGAGGTATTATATGAAACAATTTAAAACAGAATCCAAAAGAGTTCTCGATTTGATGATAAATTCGATATACACCAACAAAGAAATCTTTTTAAGAGAACTTATTTCTAACGCGTCGGACGCAATCGATAAACTGAAATTTTTATCTTTAACCGATTCGAACGTTAAATCGGATTTTTGCGTAAATATTTCTTTCGATAAAGAAGAAAGAACGATTACCGTCGAAGATAACGGTATCGGTATGAACGAAGAAGATTTGGAAAAAAATCTCGGCACGATAGCGGAAAGCGGAACTCTTGCGTTCAAAAAGGAAAACGAAAACGACGGCGCGGAGATGATAGGTCAGTTCGGCGTAGGTTTTTACTCGGCGTTTATGGTTGCCGACAAAATAGAGGTCTTTACAAAAAAATACGGCGAAGAAAAGGCTTATAAATGGGAAAGTTGCGGAGCCGAAGGGTATACCGTGACCGAAACGGAAAAAGACGGCGACGGAACGAAAATCGTTCTTCACATAAAAAACGACGACGAAGATTATAAATATTCTGATTTTCTTTCCGAATATAAACTTTCGTCGCTTGTAAAAGAGTATTCCGATTACATTCGTTACCCTATTAAAATGCTTAAAACTCATTCCGTAAGAAAGGAGGGTTCTTCTGACGATAAACCCGAGTATGAGCAGGTTAAAGAACTTGAAACTCTTAACAGCATGGTACCCGTCTGGAAGAAACCGAAATCGGAAGTAACCGAAGAGAATCTTAACGAATTTTATAAATCGGAATTCCACGATTATCAAAACCCGTTAAAGAGCGTATACGCAAAAATCGAAGGTGCGGTAAATTACGATACTTTATTGTTTATACCGCAGAAAGCGCCGTACGATTACTATTCGAAAGATTACAAAAAAGGACTGAAACTTTATTGTAACGGCGTAATGATAATGGAAAAATGCGAGGACCTTTTGCCCGACTATTTCGGATTTATCAGGGGTGTTGTCGATTCTTCCGATTTGGATTTAAACATTTCGAGAGAAATTTTGCAACAGACAAGACAGGTTAAAGCGATTGCGTCATCTCTTGAAAAGAAGATTTCTTCCGAACTTAAAAAGATGATTGAATCTGATAGGGAAACGTACGAAAAGATGTTTAAAGAATTCGGACTTGCGATTAAGTTCGGCGTTTATTCCGACTTCGGTATGAGAAAAGAACAGTTGAAAGATTATCTTATGTTCTATTCTTCAAAGAAAGAAAAACTCGTTACGCTTTCCGACTACGTTAAAGAAATGCCCGAAGATCAAAAGGAAATATATTACGCTTGCGGTGAAAGTTACGAAAAAATAGCGAAACTGCCTCAGATAGAAAAAGCGACGGAAAAGGGATACGAAATTCTTTACTTTAAAGATAACGTAGACGAATTCGTGGCGAAAATTTTAGACGAATACGACGGTAAAAAATTCAAATCGGTATCCGAAGCGGACTTTACCGAAGGAAACGAAGAGGCTAAAAAAGATCTGGAAGAAAAAAGTCAGGAGTATAAAGACGTGCTGTCTTTCGTCAAAGAAACGCTTGGCGACAGGATAAAAGACGTAGTGTTGTCGAAAAATCTTAAAACTTATCCCGTTTGTCTGAAAGCTGCCGGCGATATTTCTATTGAAATGGAAAAAGTGTTAAACAGTATGCCTAACGCCGAAGGCAAGATTAAAGCGGATAAGGTGCTTGAACTTAACGCCGATCATAACGTAACGGCTAAACTTAAAGATCTTTACGAAACGGATAAAGAGAAACTTAAAAAATACGCCGTCGTACTGTACGAACAGGCAAGGCTTATCGAGGGATTGTCTATCGACGACGTAAGCGAATATACTCTTGCGCTTTCCGAAATACTGTAACAGTCCGAACCCTTGGCGATAAAATCAATTATATTTCAAGGTTTTTATTGTAAAATTTATGCGTAGGACGGTAAAATCGCAAAAATAAAACATTGTTAAGAGGTGATGTATGGGTAAACAAATAACCGCGTTAAAACTCGATAATATTGTAAAAACATACGGAACAGGCGACTTTTCCGTCCGGGCGCTGAAAGGAATTAATCTTAGTTTCAGAAAAAATGAGTTTGTGGCGATTTTAGGTCCCTCCGGTTGCGGAAAAACCACTATGTTAAACATTATCGGAGGGCTTGACAGATACTCTTCGGGGGATTTGATTATCAACGGTAAATCCACAAAAGAATATAAGGACGCCGACTGGGATAGGTATAGAAACAACAGTATAGGATTTGTATTCCAGAGTTACAACCTTATTCCTCACCAGACTGTACAGGGCAACGTGGAACTTGCTCTCGAACTTTCGGGGATAAATAAAGCCGAAAGAAAAAGCCGCGCGTTAAAAATGCTTGAAAAAGTAGGGCTTAAAGGTCTGGAACATAAAAAACCGAACCAGTTATCCGGCGGACAAATGCAGAGGGTTGCAATAGCAAGAGCGCTTATCAACGACCCGGAAATCATCCTTGCCGACGAACCTACGGGCGCGCTCGATACCGAAACGAGCGTTCAGGTTATGGATTTATTAAAGGAAGTTGCCAAAGACAGACTTGTTATAATGGTAACCCATAACCCCGAACTTGCCGACAAGTACGCTACGAGAATCATAAATTTATTGGACGGGGAAGTCGTCGGTGACAGCAATCCGGCAAACTATATAGAAGAAAAGGATAAGGATGCCAAAAGAAAGCCGAAAATGGGGCTTAAAACGGCGTTTGCTCTTTCGCTCAAGAATTTGGTCTCGAAAAGGGCGAGGACGGTTTTAACGAGCGTTGCCGGGAGCATAGGTATTATCGGTATAGCGTTAGTGCTTGCAATTTCCAACGGGTTTAATATCTATATGGCGCGTATGCAAACCGATACGCTCGCCACTTATCCTCTTACTATAAGCGAAAGTTCGGTAGACTTATCTTCGTTTTCCGAAATGTACGAAAACGAATTGAAAGACGCATATCCGGAACTAAATAACGTGTTGGTAAAAAGCGCATTTTATAAACTTACGGGAATGCTTCAAAGCAACGATTTAACCGACTCGACGGAAAGCGGGTTCAGACATTACCTCGAATCTATGGATAAAGAGTTGTATTATTCCGTTCAATACGATTACGGTTTCGATATGAACGACTATTTTTATACTCATATAAAAATGAACGGTACCGAACAATTTTTGGCGATAGATCAACTCGTCAGTCAGATTGAAAATCAATATGACGACAGGTTGCAGAGCGCAATGGGACTTAACACGGGGTTTGTTCGTCAGTTTGTTCCGACCATACAGGAAATGCCCGATGACCCCAATCTTATCGCCGAACAATACGACATGATATACAGGGTAGACGACAGCGTTTCTTTCGAAACTTTAACACCTAATCAGATATTGCTTGTCGTGAATAAATATAACCAGATCAGCGACATTACTCTTGCTCTTCTCGGTTATCTCGACATTAATATTGAAATCAGCGGTAATAACGTAAACGTTTCTTTCGGCGATAAAAAGGAAATTCCGCTTGAAGAAATAATCGGGAAAGGACTTTATCTTGCCGACAACTCGAAAATGTATCAAAAACGTATGGGTATGTGGTTTCCCAACGACCCGAAGGAAATCGAAAACTCTTTAAGGGATAATGACAAACTCGAAGTCGTAGGCGTAATTAGAGAAAAGGAACACGTCAACGGTATTTTGAACGTCGGTCTTGCGTATACTTCGGCGCTTACTCAAAAAGTTCTTAATACGAATAAAAACTCTTTGATAGCAACCGCCGCAAGAGACAGCGAAAACAAATCGGTTACTATTATGATGCCCAACATATCCGGCGGGGTGGACGTATACGAAACTCTTTCGTTAAGACAATTGTGCGGAGTCGATACTCCTTCCGAGATAAAAATTTACGCTAAGGATTTTGAAAAGAAAGAAAAAATCAAAACGTATATCGACGAGTGGAACGACGCTCATTCCGACGACGAAAAGCTTCAGATTACTTATTCCGACACTATGAGTATGATGTTCGGAATGTTAAACACGATGGTGGACGCCGTAACGTATGTTCTGGTTGCGTTTACATCGATATCCTTAGTGGTTTCCAGCGTTATGATCGGTATTATTACTTATATCTCGGTTGTGGAACGGACTAAGGAAATAGGGGTATTAAGATCTCTTGGCGCTTCCAAACACGAAATATCCAACGTGTTTAACGCAGAAACGTTCCTTATAGGTATGTTCTCGGGGTTGTTCGGCGTGGCGGTTACTTATCTTCTTTCCATACCGATAAATCTTAT
>JAEDMA010000130.1 GCA_016295005.1 Christensenellaceae bacterium | reverse complement strand
CGAAAGATTTGCGGAGAAACTTCTTTCTATGGAAGAAAGTACCGACGGAAAAGTAAAGTTGACTTGCGCCAACGGTACGGCTGACGTAATTTACCAAAACAATCAGATTATAATAAGCGACATAAAAGCAGATTTGGGATATAAATTGTCTTCGGTTATCGTAAACGATAAAAAATATTATTATAAAGGGCAAAGCGGATATCCTGTAACGTCTTATCAGGATAATCAGATGACGCTTGACGTTTCAGAATTAAATAATCCTATAAGGTATCTGGTTTCGATTTATTTTGGAGAAGACACGAGAGTTTTAAAGATTGTCAACGATTCTTCCAAAGGTTGTGTGGTAACGAATCCCAACGCCTTAAAACAAAAAATAGGAACACGGGTAACCGTGGATATCAGACCGTATACCGGTTATGAAGTCGATACGGTAAAATTTAACGACGAAGTAATCACGGCAAGCGAAAACGGTAAATATCAGATTATTTACGGCGAAGAAAACAAACTTGAAATAATATATAAAAATGCTCGGGAAAACGAAAACGAACCGACAAAAGAGGAAACTACGGGGTGCAACGGAACAATAAAAGGATTACCCTTATTTGCGGCGCTTGCAATTATTCCGATTATTAAAATGAAAAAGAAGGTATAAGGAAATGAAAAAAGTTACGACGGTGATTGTCGGTTATGGTGACAGAGGGAGTATTTATGCCGACTATGCGAAAAAATATCCCGAGGAATTAGAAATTAAAGCGGTCGTTGACCCTGACGAATACAGAATGGGACTTGCCCGGGAAAAGTTCAATTTAAAAGACGAGCAATGTATATATAGTTTTGACGAATTAGTAAAACTCGGTAAAATTGCGGACTGCGCGATTGTCGCCACCATGGATTTACTTCACTATTCGCAGGCAAAAACGCTGTTACAACTCGGCTATAACGTTTTGGTTGAAAAACCCGTTGTAAACAATGCGAAGCAACTCGAAGAGTTGAGAGATGTTGCAAAAAATAATAACAGAATTATGATGGTTTGCCACGTTCTTCGTTACACGCCGTTTTATAGTTCAATAAAGAAAGACATATTAGACGGTAAAATCGGCGAAATCGTGCATATGGAAACCAGCGAACTCGTAGGGGTATGCCATGCTTCCACTTCGTTTATTCGCGGAAAATGGAATAACGAAAAAAGATGCGGCAGCAGTTATCTTCTGGCTAAATGTTGCCACGATATAGACCTTATCTGTTGGCTTAATAACGCAACCACGCCGAACGAAGTTGTAAGTTTCGGAGGTAGAAACTTTATCGTTCCCGAAAAGGCGCCGAAGGGAAGCCCCGAGAGATGTTACGACGGATGCCCGTATATCGATACTTGCAGATTCAGCGCGAAATCTTTATATATCAAGAATTCGCTGTTTTCGTTTTTAACGTATCGGGGGATAAAGAAAAATTATGAAGATATTACCGAAGAGGAGAAATTACAGGCATTAAGAACAGATGACCCGATGGGGGTTTGCGCGTATAAAACGGATACAGACCTTGTTGACCATCAGGGCGTAATGTTAAAGTTTAATAACGGCTCAACGGCATTTCATTCGCTACTATCCGCAGTAGCAAGACCGGGGAGAAAAATTCACGTTATAGGTACGCAAGGCGAAATAGAAGGTTTCTTTGAAGATAATAAGTATTATATAAGAAAATTCGATTTCGAATCGAGTTGGTATAAACAAGAAGAAGTAGATGTTATGGCAAAAATAGAAGCGGGCGTCGGTCACGGCGGTGGAGATATGGGTTTAATGCGCGATTTCGTAAAGCGTATGCGCGGAGAAGAACCGAGTATTTCTTCTACGGATATTTCCGATTCTATCAATGGTCACGAATGCGTTTACGCGGCGGATAGAAGCAGAAAGGAAGATAAATGTATAAAAATCAATTTATGATTTTTTCGTAAAAAAAACGAATTATTATTTGAAATGATACATAAACGGCATATTTATATCAAAAAATGAGACAAAAAAATGATATTTTGCTATTGACTTATTTTTTGGCGGAATTATGCTGTAATTAGAAAGGTTTAAGGGATTGTCGGATTAAACGCAATTTACGTCAATAAAAACCATTTAAAACTTTTTGCAAATGGCATGCCCTTTGCCTGACAAATGTTTTGTCAGGCAAAAACGCTTAATATGAATTATCGCGCGGAATCCACGCGCGGAAGTATAAAAAAATTATACACGGAGGGGGAAATGAAAAATTACGAAAAACCGGATTTGGCGCTTATCGACTTTTTAAAAGTCGACGTGATGGCGGCAAGCAACGACGAGGTCAAAGATAATGATTTTGACGCAGGCGGGCTTATTTTTAAGTAATTGCGGAATCAGGGGGGAAATGAAAATGAGTAAAAACAAAAAACGTATATCGATTTTAATCTTATTGCTTTTGGTAACGTGTACGTTGTGTCTTTCGGTGTCTTTTTCAACGGGCAGAGTTATGGCAGAAGAAACAGGCTCTTTCGAAATGGCGTACGGTGCAAACTTAAAGTTAGGAAAGGACGGATTAAGATTCAAAGTCAGATTCGATAAATCCACGTACGATAAAATCGTAACCGACGATATAGAAAACAAAGTTGAGTTATACGCATATATTACGTATGCAGAAGATTTTGCAGATTATACGAACAATTACATAAATATGCAAAATAAAATCGGCGGAAAACTTGACGAAACAAAAATTTATAAAAACGGCGAATATTACTACGCTAACGTTTGTATAGTGAATTTATATAAAGCGAGCGCCGCGCTTGTCGGACGAAATTTGGCGTGCATAGCGTGTATCGTGGATAATACCGCGGAAACACCTGTTTATAAATACGCGGAATTCCCCAAGGGGGCTGACGAGACGGGCGAAAGAAGTATAGATAATATTACACGCTCGCAGTACGGGGTAATAACGTCGGCAATTTTCGACGCCGATTTTAACAACGTCGACACGATATTTGAAACCTACGGTTGGTTTGGAGAAGAAGCGAATCCTATCGTGGTAGAAAACGGTAAAGATTACGATACTTTAATCGATAAGGTCAATACAAGTAACGCGTTTAAGGGTAAAACGGTCATAGTAAGAGACGGCGTGACTGCCACAAAAGAAATTACCAACGAAGAAAATAAACCCGCGATAAAAAAGGAAATCGTAATTACTTTCGATAAAGCAAACGGCGAAGCCGAAGAAACAATAAAAATATTAGAAGGCGAAAAAATTTCCGAACTTCCGAATGATCCGACGAAAGCGGAAGAAGTTGATAAAACTTACAGGTTTGACGGTTGGTTTAACGGTGAAACGAGAGTTACGACAGACACTGAGTTTACCGAATCGGTAACGTTAACCGCAAAGTATACCGCAGTCGATAAACTTTTTACAATCACCTGGAAAAATGCCGACGGAACGATTCTTGAAACCGACGAAAACGTTAAAT
>JAEDMA010000129.1 GCA_016295005.1 Christensenellaceae bacterium | reverse complement strand
TGCTACGCGCTTGCGCATTTTCCCTTGAATTTTAATACAAGCGATGAAGTGTTCTGTGAACACTTCGGGGCTAAAAGCCCCACGCGAATTTTACTCTTTAAGGACTTAATAAATATGATATTTACCATTTCCGTGTCGGCGGTAACCGTAGCCGCGATGATAACTTCCGTGTTGTTTTTCCCGAAAATAAAAGTCGGAAAAAAGTTTATAGATTCGTACTGGATAATTACTCTTATCGGAACGGTTATCCTTGTAATATTTAAGGGCGACCTAAACAAGATAATAAGCGCGCTTACGGCAGATACTTCGGTAAACCCGATTAAGATACTCGTTATCTTTATTTCGATGACAGTTTTATCCATATTTTTAGACGAACTCGGCGTGTTCAGATTTTTAGCGGAAGCGTCGTTAAAGAAAGCGGGCAAAAGCCAGATAAAACTTTTTATAACGCTGTATTTAACTGTTTCGGTGCTTACGGTATTCACTTCGAACGACGTAATAATACTCTCTTTTACCCCGTTCATCTGTTATTTTGCGCGAAACGCAAAAATCGACCCGATACCCTACCTTGCAGCCGAATTCGTTGCGGCAAACACCTGGAGTATGGCTTTGATAATCGGTAACCCTACAAACATATACTTATGTTCGGCGTTCGGCGTGGATTTCATCACCTACTTAAAAACCATGGCGCTGCCGACGGTAACCGCCGGCGGAGTTTCGCTCGCTTTACTCATTTTTGTATTCGGTAAAAAACTGAGAACGCCGATAGAAACCCAAGAGATAGAAACTCATACGACGTTATCGGACAAGCCGTCGCTGATACTCGGTGTTGCTACTCTTTCGATATGTACGATATTTCTTGCGATTTCAAGTTACCTTAATATCGAAATGTGGATTGTCTGCCTTTCAGCGGTGGCGGTACTCTTCGTCGGAGTAACCGTAATATCTCTTTTAAGAAAGAAAGTTTCCGCCCCGGCGATAAACTCGGTTAAACGCGCGCCGTGGCAGATAATACCTTTCGTTTTATCTATGTTCGTAATGATAATAATCCTTGCGGACAGCGGCGTAACGGAAGCGGTATCGAAAGCGCTCGGCAATGAACACGCTGTGCTGAAATACGGCGTTTTATCCTTTTTATCGTCAAACGTCATAAACAATATACCGATGAGCGTGCTTTTCTGCGAAATACTTAAAGGGCTTTCTCACGCATCTCTTAACGGCGGCGTATTCGCAACGGTAATAGGCTCGAATCTCGGAGCGGCCTTCACGCCGATAGGCGCGCTTGCCGGGATAATGTTCGGAAGCATTCTTTCCTTACACGGAATAAAGTTCGGGTATAAAGATTTCCTTAAAATCGGCGTAACGGTAACCCTTCCTTCACTCGTATGCTCACTCGTCGCTCTTATGCTGGTAGTGTAAGCCACGTTACTTATAAGCAATGTTTCTGAAACTCCGCGATTACTATATCGCAGTATTTTTATATTTACAAAAACTAAATAATATATTACACTATGTATAGAATAAACAGGAGAAAACGCAATGAGAAAGATAAAACTATTGATAATCGCTTTGCTTATTATGGTTTCGGCATTATATTTAACGGCTTGTAATGAAACAGGCGATAAACAATTGGAATCGATTTACGACAAGTACGTTACCTATACCGAAGAAAACGGAAAAGAAACCTTATATTACGAAGAATGGTTAGCGACTAACAGTCTGGAATTCGGTAAAAACGGTAAGACCGCTTATGAAATATACAAAGAAAAAAACAATTTCGACGGCAATGAAGAAGATTGGGAGTATTATCTGATAACAGGCTTAAAGCCTCAGTCCCATTTTATAAATTTTATCAGTTACGAAACGAAAATTCCGTCTATGCAAGTAACCCCTGTTAAAGACTATTCCCTGCCAAAACCCGAAAGGCAAGGTTCCGTGTTTAAAGGCTGGTACTTAAACGGAACGAAATTTGAAGATAACACCGCCATAGATAAAGACATAACTTTAAGTAGTTTGTGGCAGACCGAAAACGGAGAGATAGAATATACCGAAAATGAAAACGGCGCGATAATAACTGCCTACAAAGCCGATTTGACGGTAATCGAAATACCTTACGAATTCGGCAACGTTCCGGTCTGTTCTATAAGAAGCGGAGCGTTTAATACGGGCGCGGAAATAACGGAAATAAAATTCGCTTGTAACTTCACTGAATACACGGAAGGCATGTTCGCCGAACTTACTTCGCTTAAAAGACTTATTATAAGCGGAAAATACAACAAACCTTTATACTATCTGTTCGGCGCAAGCACGGCGGCGGTACCCGAAAGTTTAACTGAACTTTCGTTTGCGAAAGACAACGAAAAAAAGGACTTAACAGTATTCGAAACGCCTCTTGCAAGACACACGATAACTTATATCGTACCCGACGGAACTACTAAGATCGAACCCGAAGAATTTTATCGCGCTACTAACCTTAAAGCGGTAAGACTTCCCGACAGTGTTACCGAAATAGGCTACGCGGCGTTTGCTGACTGCACTTTTTTAGAAGAAATAAATATTCCGGACGGCGTTACGACAATTGGCGGCGGCGCGTTCCGCGAGTGCATTCACTTAAAAGAAATAACTATTCCGGACAGCGTTACGTCATTAAAGTCGTCGGCTTTCACGGAATGTTACAGTCTTAAATCCGTGTCGCTCGGAAAAAACATCGGTATAATCGATGTGGCCACGTTTAAAAAATGCTATGCGCTGGAGAAAATAGTTATTCCCGATGGAGTCACCAAAATAGAGATGAGCGCCTTTGCCGAATGTACGGCATTAAAAGAAATCTTGATTCCCGATAGCGTAGTTTATATAATGTCTTCTACTTTCGGCGGTTGCACAGCGCTGAAAAAAATAGAAATTCCCGACAGTGTTACGTTTTTAGGATGGAGATTGTTTATAAATTGTACTTCTTTAACTGACATATCTCTTCCCGATAAAATAAACGCGTTACCCTCAGAAATATTCTACGGTTGTTCTGCGCTTAAAGAATTTATTGTTCCCGACGGCGTTATAACGGTCAATGATGGTACTTTCTACGGTTGTAAATCTCTGACGAAAGTCACCCTCGGTAACAGCGTAAAAAGTATTATGAGACAGGCATTTTATAATTGCGCGTCGCTTACAAATATAGAACTCCCCGACAGCGTCGAATTTATAGGCGATTACGCATTTTATAACTGCGCCTCTCTTACAAATATAAAAATTCCCGAAGGCGTGACCGAAATAGAATCCGCGGCGTTTTCTAACTGTACTTTTTTAGAAGAAATAAATATTCCGAACGGCGTTATAACGGTCAATGATGGTACTTTCTACGGTTGTAAATCTCTGACGAAAGTCACCCTCGGTAACAGCGTAAAAAGTATTATGAGACACGCATTTTATAACTGCGCCTCTCTTACAAATATAAAAATTCCCGAAGGCGTGAC
>JAEDMA010000128.1 GCA_016295005.1 Christensenellaceae bacterium | reverse complement strand
CCGATTCCGATACAGCTTTCAAATATGACAATGAAGGAAAAAGAAAACAACTCCGGTATTTTATAGGAAGCGGTGGCAAACTTAAAACATAAATAGCAGGCAATAGCGCATAACAAAAACGTCAATAGAGGTATCCACTTTCTTTTACGGCAAGCGGAAATGTTGCATTTTATAAACAGAACGATTCCCCCGGCTAACGTCATACCGACAATCCAGACAATCGCAAGAAAATATCCGAACTCGTGCCGATAATCTTTCGAGAAGTTTTTAAATCCCGGCTGAAAAGAAAAAACCGTCTGATGCAAGTCGTTTGTAAATATCAACAGTATCAGCAGGACGGCAGGCACGAAAATCAGATACGTAAGCCTTGAAATCGGCTTATCGTTCTTCCTTTCTATTCCCAAAGCGGCAAGCAAAACCACAGGCGGGACAAGACATTGCGGAATATAATAGGCATACCATAAATAGCGACTGACAGTATCCTGCTCGTCAATAAACCTATATTTAACCATTCGTATCAACAGCCACAAGATAAGGAGAACGGCAACGAGTATCAGATTCCGTCTGACAGACGGCTGAACAATTCTTATATGAATGGAAATAGCCCATGCAATCAACAGAGAAAAGAAAATGGTATCAGCAAGAAAGGAGCAAAAATAGTTTCCGAAAACCGAAAGGTGCGAATCGATATATTGACAAACTCCGGCGATTACAAAAAATACGCCGGCAACGGTAAACAAAACGATTTTCTTCTTGTTTATTCCCGATGTCATCATCTTACTTTGCCCCTTCGATTTAATTAAAAAAAACAAATATAATTATAGGGTATTTATTTCCCAATTTCAATCGTTTTTCGGTGATACGATTGTTTTAGCTTTCGTCATCCCGATTCCATACTAACCAAGAATAAAACCGACGTATTGACCAAAACATTTACTCGGCTTTTCCCCTTAAAACACCTATTATATTATACCTTTTTTCTCGCCTTTTGTCAAGATAGCATCATATTCATGACAATGTTTATCGATTTTGAATTTATTTCTCTATCCGCTTATAACAAAATATGATTGAACCTTTGGAAAACTACGCTCTTGACCGCAATAAAAAAGAGAGAAACTAAAAACTTGTTCTCTCTTAAAAATTATTATAAAATTGTAATCTCCTTATCGAGCAAAAACGATATGTCGTAAGTTCAAGACCTGTTTTCCCCCAAAAAGCGCCAAAGTTTAGACAAAAAAATATTAAATATGCAAATAAGTTCTGTACTGTACAGGGCTCATTCCTTTTAATTTGAGAGAAATTCTCTCATTATTGTAATACCAAAGGTATTCCTCCAAAGTACGGATGAATTCATCCGTACTTTGGAGGAATTCATCCGTACTTTGAAACGTTTCCCCATAAAACATCTCCGTTTCCTATCACGCCGATTACGGCGTTTTTCATTTGTTGAAACACTTTCTGATTTTTAGTTGAAAAATAGAGGCATTTTCATCTGAATCAGGCTATTTCAGCCTGTTTTTAAAAGCGCTTAAACAACATCTGTTGCAAAAACGATTACCTTTTCTACGTCTGATTCTCACTTTTTAACACTTTTTGCAAATTTCCGCCCATACAGAGAGTACTCCCCGTTTTCGTCCTCTTCAATCTTTTTTCTGAACCTGTCGAACAGTTCGTACAGAAGCTCGGAGAATACAGGGTGATTGATAAGCGCCGCCTCTATGGAAATGGTCAGATACCCTTTACCTATATTTAGTTTATATTATCTTTCCTCTTCTTTTACAAATCCTGAAAAACTTATTTTTCCAATTCTTTCATGAAGGCACGCGCAATGATAAGACTGCCCGTCCATCCGGGATGAACCCTATCCCACGTGATATATGCAGGATAACGGTATTTTAATATTTCAGCAAACGTCTCTTGCAAGTCGATACAAGGAATTCCGCGTTTTGCCGCTTCTTCCTTGCAAATTGCGCCGTATTCGTCCATGCGCTTGCGCATCGGGTCGTTTTCATTGGGTTCAAGATAATACGGCGTCATCCATATCATTTTTGCCGTCGTTTTATCAGCCATTGCGTTAAGATTGTTTCTGTATTCTTCCGGCATTACCCAACAGTCTTGTTGCGTGGGAGAATCATATTGTCTCCAAACGTCGTTAAATCCGATACATAACACAACCCAATCAGGGTTTCGTTCCAAAACGTCTTTGTCCCAACGCGCCAGCAAATCGCGCGAGGTATTCCCGCTTTCACCCATATTCACGCAATGAATGAAAAGCTCCGGATAATCCACGGTAAGAAAGGTATCTATCATTCGGACAAAGCCTTTTCCTACGCCTTCCCAAAGTCCTTCTCCAATCGGACGTTTTCTACCGTCATCCGTGACCGAGTCGCCCGCAAATACAATTTTCTGTCCTTTTTTTAGTATCATTTTCTTTTCCAAAATCCTTTATCAGTTTTCTATTTTCACCGCAAATGCGCGTGATTCCAGCCAATCCAACGCAAGCTCTACCCATTTTCCTACTGTAATCCATAACAAATGATGAATATCCTGCCGCCATAAATTGTAACGCCACCGGTTCACCCTCGCGATCGGTGAAACATAAGGTCGGTATCGTTTGGATCGCTGTCCTTTTTTACCCCGAGATCGAGAATTTTCCACCCTTTTTTCTCAAGGTGTTTAACTACCGCCTCTTTTAACGGGAACCCCGCAAAATCCGCGCCTACTACAAGATATTTGTCTTTTACAGTTTTCATTATTTTTTCCGCCTTTTATTTATTTTAAGCCGACTTTTTGGTTTTAGCCGGTTTTGTTTTAAGTTTAATTTTTGCCGCTTAACAAAGTTGATTGTAAAAAAAGTTCACCGCTCTGCCGAACTTTTTCAACCGAGTTTTACAGCCTTTTTGTCAATCAGCCGAGTTTATTGTAAAAATCGATTACATATTTTGTATCGCTTTCGACTTCTGCGGGGGTATTGTAAGAAGAACCATCAAATTCCGAGGAATACACTCTGAACCTTTCGGGATACGGTCTGCCGTACATGTCGGGTCCGCCGAGATTTCCGAACGAATGCGGATGGTGATCGGCGTCGAGTTTAGCGTAGAACGTAAGCGGTATATCGTTTTTTACGCAATAGTCTATCATTTTTTGCGAGTTTTCGGAAAAAGCGACGGTTGTATCCTGCATGCCTGCAATAAGCAACGTGGGGATTGAAAGCGCGAAATACTCTTTAAGCCGCTCTACGGGGTACAGTTTATAAGACAAAAATTCTTCTTCGCTCTTAAAGCCGTACTCAGCCATAACCTGCTCGTGCAGATAAACTTCGTTGTACTTCGGATCGGTGCGCGGCCAACTGCGCAGATCGAGCACTGGCGCGTCGAGATACATCGACTTTATGCGCGACGGGTATTTTGTTGCAAAATTGAACGCATACAGCCCCCCGCGCGAAAATCCCGCAAGGTGACATTTTTTGTTCATCTCGGGG